>NZ_AGAF01000033.1 GCF_000224515.1 Desulfosporosinus sp. OT
CCCTGCTCGTCTTTCCGCAAAAGGTGGATACAAGAAGCTTATCTACATCCACGTATTCAAGTCTTTTATGAATTTCTTCCCTGCCTATTTCAGTGTATTCATTGATACTCTTATCAAAATGGAATCAAATGGGCAGAAAGGTATATCTGGGATTCTTCATTTAGTTTTATAATCATTGCTTACGGTATTACATTTACTCAATTTAATGCAACCCACGCCCCGCTTAGTTCAAGAGAAACTAGCCGTCCTGATAAAGCTTAGCCAGAAGTCAAGAACTGAGTCTTGCACCCACCGAAGCGTTTTGGGCGTTTTTGGTGGGTATTTTTGTGTTAAATGTGGAACGAGGTGCAAAATGAATGGTAATAAATCAATACCTGAACACCTAACCCATATTTAAATGACTTGATTGAATCAATTGATCACCAGTATGACCCGGGTGAATGTTTAATACCTGCCCATAATCGTGGGGAAGTTGAAACGAATATTACATTCTAATTTGAACTTAAAGGGAGCGACTATAATGATTATTGGTATAAGTGCCGGAAGAAAAGAAGGAGTTACAAGTTCTGTAGTTAAGGAAATACTTGAGTGCAGTGATGAGGAATATGAGTATATATCCTTATCGGGCAAAAAGATTAACGGCTGTATCGGATGTGTCAGGTGTGCAACTGACAACATATGCAAGCAAATGGATGACTGGAATGAAATAGCCAGTAAACTATTAAAGGCTGATGCTATAGTATTTGGTGCGCCGAATTACGGTGGAACAATTAATGCACTAGGACATGCTTTCTTGGAACGTATGTTTTGCTTTCGACACCGCGAAGTATTTAGCCTAGCCGGAAAATTAGCGGTTATTGTCAGTGTGGAATATGCAAGAGAAAAAGAAAACACAGTTCACAACTTTATAAAGAAGGTCTTTGATACTCAAATGATGGCCATTGTTGAATCAGTAGCTTCTATTGGATATTCGCAATGTTATACATGCGGATTTGGTGGAAATTGCGGAGTGGGAAATGTTGTTAGAGATCATGGTTTTATCAATGAGATTAAGGATGAGCATTATCCGCCACATTTTAGAGATCAGACGGAAGCGGTTTTTGAAGCCCATCGAGTTGGTAAATTATTGGGGTCAATTCTGAAGAATAGAAAAACTCTTTCTTGACCAGATATGGGTCTATATCAATAATGACTTGCAAAATCCTATTGCAGAGCCAGACCGTTAGAAAGTTTGGCTTTGTCTTTTCCTTGGATTAATTTACGCGAAATAAAAGGAAAAATAGGATATAATGACAAAATTTTAAAATGAATCTTCTGTTGTTTAACAACCGTTTCGATATCGAGAGTTCCGAAGTCCTTTTCAGATAGTTATACCATTGACATTTTCAATTCCAAATTGACACAATGATTAATTAATATTTACAATATCTGTCACTCTAAATATGGAGGATGCAATATGAGGGGAAAAAGATCTGAAAGAAATCTGCCTATTTCTATCATAATGGGAGATGTAAATAGGTTGAAACTTGTAAATGATGCTTTTGGGCATGAAAGAGGAGATGAACTTTTACATAAAGCAGCAGGAGCTATTCGAAATTCTTGCAGATCAGAGGATATTGTTGGTCGGTGGGGCGGAGATGAATTTGTGATAGTACTGCCAAACACTAATAGTAAAGAAGTAATAGAAATTATAAATAGAATTAAAAAACGATGCTCAAATGAATATGTCAACTCATTAAGTATGAGTATCTCCTTTGGCTGGGAGACAAAAAGAAGCGCTTGTGAAGATATATTTAAAGTCATGAACAATGCTGAGGATTACATGCAAAATAGCATCTTCCTTGGAGGTTAAACAAGCCGGACTCACCAAATACCAAAGATTGTATGTGATTTAGACATATTAGATTCGTCTATGGATATAGTTGTTTCGGAAGATTTTTTTGTCTGATGCCCAGGTGCATGGTCATAGTTAGTAGGATTAGTGGAAGTTAATTTCCAAGTCAATTGGTATAAGTGTTGGATATTACCCCGATATACGGGCAATATTTAGGCTTGGGTTTTTTACGCCTAACTTGATATGCAGGATTTCTTGGTAAATTGTAGAATAATTTTATTCATATCGCAAATAAAGCTTTTGAAGCGAAACTATTACGTGGAGGTTACTATGAAAACATTATTGCTTTTAGCAAAAGGATTTGAAACGATGGAATTTAGTGTCTTTGTAGATGTATTAGGGTGGGCAAGAAATAATTATGGATATGATGTACAAGTTGAAACTTGTGGATTTAAGAAAGAAGTTATGAGTACCTTTAATATCCCAATATTAGTAGATCGGATAATAGATGAAATAAATGTTGATGAATATGATGCATTAGCAATTCCAGGGGGATTTGAAGCATATGGATTTTATGAAGAAGCATATGATGAAAAGTTCTTAAATCTCATTAGGGAATTTGATATTAAGGGAAAAATAATTGCAACGATTTGTGTTGCAGCATTACCTTTAGGAAAAAGTGGGGTGTTGAGGAATCGTAAAGCTACAACCTACCATTTAGGAGATGGTAGTCAAGAGAAATTGGCAGAATTTTTAGTGGATGTAGTTAATGAACCCATTGTAATGGATAAAAATATTATTACGTCTTACTGTCCAGAGACTGCACCTGGAGTTGCATTTAAACTATTGGAGTTATTGACTTCGAAGGAACAGATGGAAGTAGTTAGAAAAGCAATGGGATTTTCATTAGTGTAATTTTGGGAAATATAGTGCAACCAATTAATCTTCCAATTTGATTAACGAAGGGAGTAAAAAATGGTTTTATTAGTTGTTGATACACAAAAATTAATAACAAATGAAAAATTATACAATTTCCATTTGTTTGTATCAAATATAGAAAAAATCATTGATACAGCTAGAAAAAATAATATTGAAGTAATATATGTACGGCATGATGATGGTCCTGAAAGTGGATTAACAAAAGGAACTAATGGTTTTGAAATATTCGAAAAATTTAAGCCATCTAATCAAGAGAGGATATTTGATAAACAAGTTAATAGTGCTTTCAAAGAAACTGGTTTATTAGAATATTTAATAAGCCAGGGAGAAAAAGAAATAATCATTGTTGGACTTCAAACAGATTATTGTATTGATGCCACTATAAAATGTGGATTTGAACATGGATTTCGTATGATAGTTCCAGGTAATTCAAATACAACAGTTGATAACAAGTTTATGTCAGCAGAACAAACATATCAATATTACAATGAATTTATGTGGAATCGTAGATATGCGGAATGTATTTCACTGGACGAAACACTCAAAATTATGAGATAATTGATTTTTATAGTTGTGTAAAATAACATTGCATGAAGAAGTTAATGTGATTTAACTATTTAATATCAATTTGTTTAGTTTGCATTAAACGCTGCAATGGAAGTCGAAGTCTTAAAAAGTGGCAGTTTTGAAAAAGTAATTTCTTCACCCGAAGCGCTCGTTGGAATAGGTCGTAATATGAAAGAAATTATCCCTGTTTTGAAAGCAAAAGGCTCAAAACTTGATGTTATGACAAAAATAATGAGCGACCTACCATCGAGAGTTATTGGATTTCTTATGAGTAACGTTATTTTTTCACCTAAAAGCATGACCTATGCACTTGTAGCGCATAACCACACTAAAGTTGGTTATGCCGTACAGGAAGTTATTTCAGAAGCCAGAAAGTACGGCATAAAGGCACCACGGCTTTACGATGTAGAAAGCCTAATTACGGAATAGAAAGAGGGGCTTAGCTTGAAAAAATAACTCGACATAACCTAAAAATGAGTAAACTTATAAATAAAGGCCATGAGGTGTTCTTACGGCTCCATAAGACGAACCCCGCACCCTTTAGCGGCTATTTGAACTTTAGGGATTTTAAGATTGTGTGTTCTTCGCCGGAGCGGTTTCTAAAATTAGGGGACGGTATTGCGGAGACACGCCCCATAAAAGGGACCAGAAAAAGAGGTGAAACCCCGGAAGAGGATGACGCCCTGCGGACGGAGTTATTGCATTCCTCTAAAGATCGCAGCGAGTTATTGATGATCGTTGATTTGGAGCGGAACGACCTGAACAAGGTCTGCGAACCAGGCAGTGTGGAAGTTACCCAGTTGTTTGATGTTGAAGCTTATGCGACGGTATTCCACCTGGTGTCGACGATTGTCGGAAAACTAAAAGAAGGTATGACGGCCATGGATCTCTTAATGGCAATGTTCCCCGGCGGATCAATCACCGGGGCACCGAAACGGAGAGCCATGGAAATCATTGATGAAGTAGAACATTCACGCCGAGGGCTTTATACCGGGTCCATCGGTTATCTTTCTTTCGATAATAGCTGTGATTTTAATATCGTGATCCGTACCGCAGTTTATCAAGACGGAATCTACCATTTGGGGGTTGGCGGCGGGATCACCTGTGAATCCGAATTGGAATTTGAATTTGAAGAAACTGAACAAAAAGCCAAGGCCTTACTGGAGGCAATATTATAATTATTGCCCTTGACCACCCATATAGTGAAAAAATAAGTAGAGACCTCTTTGCGGAGGTCTTTTTTCTATACTCTTTACCTGCTTCATTTTTGTTACTCTACGATAATTAGACAGAAAAGAGGAAATCATTCATTTAATAAAGAAAGGATAATGTATATGATATTATCAATAGAAGATCTTGTATTGTTGCCGGGCATGACCTATCCCTTAAAGATCGATCGTCTCAGCGAGGATGAGTTGACTTGCTTTCGTGATAAAAATGAAGAGATAGTGGCCTTGCCAGTCAAGCGGCATCGGGACCGACATGAGACCAAAGTGGAGGATTTCCACACAACAGGCGTTGCTCTTGAAATCCTAAAGGTGAATCCCAGCGAAAAAGGATATCGTGTTCAAGTGAAGGTCTTAAATCGAGTGACCGTAATGGATATCAACATTAGGGAAACGATGATCACCGGAAAAACAGTGGCGGCGCCGGAAGTAATCGACCTTAATGAAATTAGTCAAAAGGAAATGATGGGCTATATTAAAACGACAGCTCATCAAATTGGAGCTAAATTCAGAGAGGCCGATGGCATTGTAAAAGCAATTGATGAGATACAAGATCTCAATGTTCTGATCGGGTATATCTCCCAATTTATTGCTTTTTCAAAGGAAGAAAAATATACCTTGATGGAAACAGGTCCTTAAAGGACCGCACTTTGACATTTATTGATTATTTTTTACATCACAAAGAAGCGATTCAGCTTCAAATCGAAATGACGGAACGCTTTTCCGAATTTTTCAAGTTCGGAATCCTCCCACTTTGAGAGTCTGTAACATGTCAACATAGAGAAACCAAAAAGCAGCTAATTTTCGTGAGAAATTAGTTGCTTCTTGGTTGATGCTCCTTAATGCAAAAGCTGGAGCAAAAATACGCTTCCAGCTTTTGAAAGTCTTCGTTTTAGTCAAATATGTTGCATAAGTCAATTGCTAAGTCATTCAATATCCCATTGTTTATTGTCTCGTCTTTCCCGTACACTGCCGGTTCAGTAAATACATTCTCGGAAAAATTATAAACTTCCACAATCTTATTCGATGGATCAACTATCCAGTATTCCCGAACTCCTGACAACCGGTAGCGTCTTAGTTTGACTCGTTTGTCTTTTAACGCTGTTGACGGACTCAAGACCTCAACCACAAGGTCTGGAACACCGACACAGCCTTTTGAGTGTATCTTTGATTGATCACATATCACCGTTATATCAGGTTCAACATAGTTGTCATTTTCATCATCCAACCATACACCAAAAGGTGCTGGAAAGGCCTTGCACTGTTTACCCTTTAGATAAGTATAAAACTCACCATATAAATTCCCGACAATAGCTTGGTGTTGAGATGAGGGAGGTGGTGTCATATCGTAAATTACACTATCAATACGTTCCCAACGTTCAAACTCGAATTCCAACGGTTTTTCTTCCAAATATAGCACCTCCTTTGTAAAATTATACCATGGTTCAATTGGTTTTTAAAGGCGAATGAGAATTCGTATACAACCTTCAGTATCCACCTCATCTAATGAAATGCCTCTAAATGCGGAACTTGGAGGTTCACCTAATGGATATGGAATGTATTAACCAGTTGCATTGGCTGCGGAATGACTTCGAATTACGTGAAATATATTGCTAAGAAAGCAAGCGTTCCACCGCGCAAGGAGGGTACTATTCATATCATAAAGTAAGTATGAATAAGAGCCGCTTATGCAATTGGAATGCACACGAAGAAACCACTAATTTTTCACGAATCTAAAGCGAAACAGCGCTGGGGTGTCAATATGGCGGAGGCGCTCCGGAGGATTGGCGGCAATGATCCCGGGCAAGAATTTTTCCGGAATAATCAGCAGCTTAAATGAACGCAAAGTGGGTACCGGGCTCAACCGGTATCTTTTTTTGTACTGTCAAAAAGTACAACTTCGTTAATACTTTCTACAGCATAAGAGCAACTAGGCAACCGCTGGCCAAGGATGGCCGAGCGTCTCTGAAGTCAAGGACGGAGAAGAGACCGCCTGCTCAGAGTCTTCCGCACCGACCTTCATTCTGCGCCAGTAGGGTGTATTTTTAAGAAATGGTATTTATGGCAGGTATTTATAAACAGTTGTTGAAATCTTGTTAAGAGTAACTGAATGTCTTATGACGTGACGCATTAGTAAGAAGTTG
>NZ_AGAF01000032.1 GCF_000224515.1 Desulfosporosinus sp. OT
ACGACACGTATGCAACACATATTTTTGTATTTTTCTTAATTAAAGTAGAAATAAACATGCACAGACAAAATACAAATAAATCACAAACAACATAAAATCATTTTATTTTGAATTTTTGGGAGTAGTTCTCATAGGGCAAAAATCATGTGCTCACAGTTATAACCCTAGATCTTTCATAACTTGAAAAACAACCAAAACCAAAAAATATTGTCTCTTAGATCTACAATTACAATCAATAGTTAAAAAGTAGAAGTTGAAACAACAATTGAAAATGTGAAAGTGTAATTTGGGGCATATCAAATATTCACACTAGGTGTATACCTAATCTAAAATCTAACTCCTTGTGGATTCGATCCCGACTTGCGTTGGGTTTTTATTATTACTTCGACTGCCTCACAACCTATATTTGTGGTGTGAGTTTGGGCGACATTACCCTTCGTGAGCCGCAAATTTTGGAGTTGTGTTGTCCATGATTCAAGCTGACGTCATGATGTCATGTGTCATTATGATGCATTTTCTCGATGTGTTGCTTT
>NZ_AGAF01000031.1 GCF_000224515.1 Desulfosporosinus sp. OT
GGGTGAATTCATCGTCTTTTATGCCCAAATCCCTAATGGCCTGGGCATAGCCGGCAATGGTGGTAATGGGGGTCTTGAGTTCATGGGTCACATTATCAAAGAAGCGTTTATTTTCTTGCTGGACTTGCTCCAAAACGTCTTTGTCATGCTGGATGACGGCAATCTGCTCTCGGATCTTTTGGACCATCATTTTGAAACGGGCCGCCAGGTAACCGATTTCATCCTGTAAACGAATGTTTAAATTGGGGTTATAATTACCCTGGGAAACCTCTTCTGCAGCCTTGGCCAGCGTTTTGATGGGTTTGGTGATTTGGGCGGAAATGAGGTAGGAGGCTATGGAGATAATGGCGAAAATCAAAGCGGCAAAAAGACTGATCATATTCATAAACTTCCGGTTGTCTTCATACAACCGGGTGTAATCTTTGACATAGCGGATGACCCCGCCGGCTGGTTTTCCTATGGGATAAGAGAGGCTGACCAGTACCCGCCCGTTCAGATCATTGGTTGTATAGGCTATTTCA
>NZ_AGAF01000030.1 GCF_000224515.1 Desulfosporosinus sp. OT
ACGACACGTATAAATGGTACGGACTGTATTTCTTCTTGACCTTAAAATCCCATCTCTCTGAACTTTATCTTCTGCGACCGCACCAAAATTGTGTGGTCCGCACTTTGTAGAGCATTTCTTGTCAGAGTCTTTCTTCATGATCTGCGGCCGCACTCAATATTGTACGGTCCGCACAATGCCTTTTTAGCCTTGTTTTTGTACTTATCCAAAATTACTCCTTCTTGAGTTGATTTTCCTCTCTTTAGCTTATATCCTAACACTCCTGCAAGTACGCACATTTCATTAGTTTTCAGGAATACCTTTAAGAAATTTTGAGCTAAAACAAAAGTAAAAGAGTGCAAATAAGTAGTCAAAATCTCTACTTATCAACTCCCCAAAACTTAAGATTTTGTTTGTCCTCAAGCAAATAAGGTAATTCCCACCTCCACAAGACAAGAACTATTTCAGATGGCCTAAGGTGAATCAATCACACATCAATTGGGACCAACAATTACCCACAACACGTATGAATTATCAATAATGCAATGGTTTGACTTTTTGAGTACAATAGTT
>NZ_AGAF01000029.1 GCF_000224515.1 Desulfosporosinus sp. OT
ATCATTTTCGCTTAATTAAGGAGCATTTACTGAAGAAAAGCTTCGAGAATCATGAAACTGCTAAAGTCTAGAGAATCTCAATCCAGATAATTATGCACATAAGTTTCTTTGTCTGTTCCATTCTCTATGCCACCACCAAAATACCAATCTTGCTCCTCAATAAAACTAATGGAATTTTGCATGAAGTCATCTTGGCTCATGAAAGGATGTATAGATACACAACCTTCACTTTAATAACCCTTTATTCTTTATTGTGTTTCTGTGTTTCAAGATACTTACGGATTTCGCGAATATTTGTATCAATGCTAATTAACTTTTTCATGAACCACACTAGTAAAATTATACCTGCCATAGGTAGTGCGACAGCTGGTAATAATAAGATCATACTTTCGATTGGTGAAAGAAACGCAGGAAAAATGAACATCTTCCAACTCCTCCTTTTTTAGGCACCATGAATGTTGTCCATCTCGAAAAAATGCGTAAAATTAGAATTTTCTTTTTGCCAGTAGACAATAATACTATTTTTGCTCATAATGATTTCATATCATTTGTCTCTTATTCTTCCTTTGAACAATAAGAAGTGGCTTATTCAACCAAAAATACCAGCTTTGATTAATCCTCTAGGTCTTTTAATTAATTCTTTCTTTTTAAGAGATACATTATATTCTACTAAGATAAGATAATTCCACATCTCTCCCATGTCTCCTCCCAAGATCGTGAAAATAATCCAATAAAAACAAAAAAGCCAGACCAAACGATCTGGCAAATGAATTCATCAATTCAGTGCTTTATCTTACTTTCAGTGTCCGCAGGTACACCTTTGCCTCGTCACCGATCCGGTAGCTCTCAACCGCTTTCTGGATGGCTTTGTTATGCGTCCATTTCACCAAACGCTGTTCCCGAATATACGGCAAAGTCCCTTCGTACTGCTTAGCCAAGGCTGTTGCGAAATACCAGGCGACCATCATGTTGACATAGTATTCCTCCGACCGGATGCCTGCCACAAGCTCAAGCATCTCCGGACGGAAAGCGTCATCGAGATAGAAGCTCATCAGCATTCCGATCCCGAAACGCACCGTATAAGTCCGGCCGGATATCAGCCAGACTTTGATTTTTTCGTAGAGTTCGGG
>NZ_AGAF01000028.1 GCF_000224515.1 Desulfosporosinus sp. OT
AGAGTCAGGAGATAAAGGAGAGCCAGGAGACAAAGGAGAGTCAGGAGACAAAGGAGAGTCAGGAGATAAAGGAGAGCGAGGAGATAAAGGAGAGCGAGGAGATAAAGGGGAGCCAGGAGCAATAGGACCAACCGGACCAGCAGGCCCAGATGGTTTAGGATTTCCACTTATATCACCAAAAAGTTCGCGGATGGTTTATGTAAATAAGGGCGGTAGTGATGTCACTGGAGAGGGAACACTTAACAATCCTTTTTCAACAATACCTAAGGCTATGATGTCAATTGTCGATGCCACTCCGACTAAACGTTATTCTATTATGGTAGGACCAGGAAACTATATTGAGAGCTTTAGTTTAAAAGCTAATGTAATAATTATTGGCGTCGATCCAATCCTAGTTCGTATTGGTTCAGGAAAAAGCTCTATCGATATTAATGATCCATCATGGTCAGTAAGTGGAGTCAATAAGTCAGGTTTTAAAAAAGTTGCATTGGCTGCGTCCACTTTAGCACTTGATTATGTTACTCACTCTAATGCAGCGAATGAATTGTATTTTGATAACGTGCAACGCAAATAACGTCAAACGGCGTTATTTACAATTCAGTTTTAATTTAGAAGGGAATTCCTAAGATGAAGATAATGACCATATTGGGTACGCGTCCGGAAATAATTCGGTTAAGTCGGATCATTCCTATCTTAGATGACCTTTGTGATCATATCTTAGTGCATACCGGTCAAAATTATGATCAGAAGTTGAGCGATATATTTTTTTCGGAATTAGAGTTGCGTTCCTCGGATTATTTGCTAGAATGTCGGTCTCCAACTTTAATGGGGCAAATTGGTGAGATACTTCGTGGATGTGAACAGGTTATGCTCAAGGAAAAGCCCGATCGAATATTAATTTTGGGAGATACCAATAGCGCCTTGGCAGCGATGGTCGCTAAACGGCTTAGGATTCCGGTTTACCATATGGAGGCGGGTAATCGTTGTTATGATGACCGAGTGCCTGAGGAGATCAACCGCCGGGTTATCGATCATTGCAGTGATATATTATTGCCTTACACCGAACGAAGTCGCGCCAATTTGCTTAGAGAAGGAGTTGATGGGGAACGGATTTACGTCACGGGTAACCCTATTAGAGAAGTTCTCAGCCATTACGCAGAAAAGATTGAGCAGAGCCAAGCTCTGCAGATGAGAGGAGTTGCAGCCAAAGGTTATTTTTTAGTGACCTTACACCGGGCTGAAAATGTCGACGATGAGAGACGTCTGGCCAAATTCATCACTGCCTTGCATAAGCTATCTGCTGAATACAAGATGCCATTAATTTGCAGTCTCCATCCCCGCACTCGTTCTCAACTGGAGAAGCAAAGCAGGACTTTAGCTGGAGCGGGTATCCAGGTTGTGGAACCTCTAGGGCTGTTTGATTTTGTATGCCTGGAAAAAAACGCATATTGTGTTTTGAGTGATAGCGGAACAGTTCAGGAGGAGTGCTGTCTGTATAAAATACCAAATGTAACGTTGCGGGATGTGACCGAACGTCCTGAAACCTTGGAATCAGGGAGTAATCTGATTGCAGGATGTGAACCGGAAGCCATCTTGCAGGCTGTGAATACGGTTTTAGGTCAGGGGTGCGACTGGGAGCCTCCGCCGGAGTATCTGGTGGCAAACGTTAGTCGGAAAGTCGTGAAGATCCTTCTAAATGGAGTTTCAGGGTGAACATTGTGCAGGTAATACTAGGGATAATTAAAATATTTAGCTGAATAGTTAAAAGAACGAGGTCGAGCACTAATCTCGATCCCGTTCTTCTTCTTTTCTAATTCATTTGTATAGAAAGAACCAGTTGCCCGAATTTTAGGAGATCATTAAGGTTCTTGTCGATAATCCCTGTACAATATCTAAGTTTACGGCCTGATAATTGTGGACAGCGATATTGCTGATTCCAACCATTGCCTTGAGTTTTTGAACGAGATGTTCGTCAATTATCCCAGCTTGCTGTAAAAAATCAAAGGCATCACGACTTGACTGGGGAATACCTAGACCTTGCGAAGCCACCAGATGCACTTGTTTGGCACAAATAAAAGCAATATCAATATCGCTATCTTCTCGAAAAAAACCTTTCGCCGATGAGCATTCTTCGCTGGGATTTCGAATCATAATTCCAATATTTTCTGATAAATTATATCATAATCATGGGCTGTCTTCCACCCAGGAATCGCTAAAGGGTACTCATCAGAGGGTTTCATGTGCACCCATAGAGTCTACCCCTCGATAATTCAGCTGGTGTATATATCTCGTCTGGTGGGACGAGGGAGCTTGCGCTAGTTTTGAGCGGATAAAACAAAAAGGGACCTCCAATGGAGGTTCCTAAAAGTAATAACTATTCCTGCAAGAATTCCTGAACGTAAAGATTCCCGTAAGCGCTTCCATAGGTAATTCCTACACCAACATGCGTGAATCGAGGATCCAAGATATTTGCTCGGTGGCCAGGACTTAGCATCAAGGCTGCCATTGAACTCGCAACGGACTTATTAGCAGAAATATTTTCTCCAGCCCAGCCTACCGTAAGCCCTACTTGTTGCATCATGGCCCAAGGACTTCCGTAGGTGGGAGAGGTGTGATCGAAGTAATTGTTTGCTTTCAAGTCGTTGGCTTTTGCACGTCCAACTGAGGCCAGGCGAAGGTCCAACTTAACAGGGCTTACACCCGCAGCGATACGCTCTTGATTAATCATATCTACCATGAGTTGTTCATCGGCAGTTATGGTTGTAACAGAGGGAATGACAGGGAGCGTTGGAGTAGTCGGAGCGGCGGTGGTTGGAGAAGTGGTGGGTGAAGGAGTTGTAGTAGGAGTAGTGGTCGGTGAAGTAATTGTAGTAGGAGTAGCAGGAGCAACTGTGACAGGGCTGGAAGTGGGTTGATTGAGAATATTTTTAAGTGAGACAACATTTCCCCTGTTGGATTGCCCTATCTTGATTGATTGGGACGGAGAGGGTGTTGGGTTTTGAACATACGTCGTGGTTGGCGTTGATGTTACCGTAGGTTGGCCCTCTTGAGCCGAAGCAGGAGTTGGAGTTGGAGTCGGATTCGGCGTTTGCTGCGTTGTTTCAGGAGTATAAGACCGAAGGCTAACAACAGAACCTGTTGAGGTCCTAGGAGCGCCTATGTTAATGGCGGCTTGTACTGGTAAGGCGACTGCTGTCAGAAGAATACCAATTTGAAGACCAATTACATACTTTAACTTTGATGTCTTTTTCATGAACGAATCCTCCTTTTAATGTAAGACTTGTACTTGTCGAAGACAACTGCAGTATACCATGATAAGTTGTCTTAACAAATGGTACATTTTAACATTCTTCAAACGGGTATTTCATCTTTTTTGAGAGGGAGAATTTCCTTCAATGAATAAAAAGAGGTATAATACTTGTTAGCATGCCATTAGGCAGGTTAAATCAATAAAATTTAAAATTACTTGAAGATTTGACGTTGGTCAATCTAAAGTATATACCGCAAAGAGAATGTGGAGGAAATACAAGATTATTGAACCGCAAGTATATCTAATGTGATCAGGTTTAAGTGCTATTCTGGGGCAGGGTGAGGACTTTTAGGGGACTTGTAGGGGGTGGAAGCTCAGAGTGCAGGCGAAAGTGGTACTGAAATATTGCCCAGACTACACTGCAGATGTAGAACAGCGTTTGAGAGAAGGGCTTGCTGAATGGGGTGACATGTCTGCGTTTGTGAAGCCTGGCCAAAAGGTTTTATTAAAAGTAAACCTGCTGATGAAAAAACGGCCAGAAGAAGCGGTCACGACTCATCCAAGTGTCGTAGAAGCAGTGGTCCGCCTTGTTCAGGAGGCCGGTGGGATTCCCATCATTGGGGACAGTCCAGGTGGACCTTACACAGTGAACGCACTTCAGTCAATTTATACTCGTACAGGTCTGCGTGAGGTTGCAGAGAGGACTGGGGCAATTCTTAACGAAGATGTGGGGCAAACGACCATCCAGTGCCCGGAAGGGAAACTTGCTAAAAGTTTAACGGTTACTAACAGTGTTCTAGATGCTGATGTTATCATTCCTCTTTCCAAGTTGAAAACCCACGGAATGATGACTTTCACTGGTGCTGTTAAGATTCTTTTTGGAGTCATTCCGGGGCTATTAAAGGCGGAATATCACCTGAAAATGTTCAAGATTCCAGATTTCGCTGACCTCTTGGTTGACATTGCTACATGGGTAAGACCCACCTTAAATATCATGGATGGTATCGTGGGGATGGAAGGGGATGGGCCTTCGGCTGGTAAACCCCGAGACATCGGTGCACTTATTTTGAGTACGGATCCCTTCGCCCTGGATGTTGTAGCCGCGGATCTTATTGGCTTAAAACCCGAAAGGGTTCCAACTCTGATGGCAGCACGTGCGAGAGGTCTGACAAGCCGTCTTAGTGAGATTTATTTAAAAGGGGATGCTCGTTCCCTTTGGCGAATTCAAGACTTCGTCATACCTAAAGCTGTATCCGCAAATTTTTTAGATATGGTTCCGCTTCCCCGTAACGTCAAGACATTTGTGCTCAACCGTGTACGGCCTCGTCCGATTTTTGAACATGGAACTTGTGTGAGCTGCGGTGATTGTGTCAATAATTGTCCCCCAAAAGCTCTGAATATGCTCGCAGGTCAGGGTCCAATCGTTGATTTGGAAGCTTGTATTCGCTGCTTTTGCTGTCAGGAGCTATGTCCACATCAGGCTGTAAAGCTCTTTAAACCTTGGCTCGGGAGAAAATTACTTAAGTAGTGGTTTAGGGGAAATAAGATCAAAGCTCCTGTCTTTTGAGTGGAGGTTGTTATGTATTTGACAGAAAGTGTGTTAGTTATTGATGTGGGATCCGGCACGCAGGATATACTTCTCTATCAGCCGGGAAAAACTATAGAAAACTGTCCGAAGTTTATTGTTCCTAGTAGAACACAGATTGTTGCTGCCCAGATTCGGCAAGCTACTGCTCAGGGTCAGGGAATCTTTCTGCATGGACATTTGATGGGTGGGGGAGCGTGTGCTGTAGCTCTGAAGAAACATTTGAATGAGGGGCTAAAAGCCTATGCAACTGCTCAGGTAGCCTTAACGTTTAACGATAACTTGGCTTACGCAGAGGAAATGGGAATCGTGCTTTGTGAAGAGTCCCCAGAATTGGTGACTTCTATTTGGATGGGGGATATTGATACATTTGCATTGAGACAGGCCATTGAAGCTTTTGGGTTGGAGTATCCTCAGAAGTTGGCGGTCGCTGTACAGGATCACGGTTTTAGTGTCTCCGAAAGTAACCGGACCCTACGCTTTCGGCTCTGGGAGGAGTTCGTGATGCAGGGGGGAGACTTAAAGAAACTAGTATTCGCCCAAGATATTCCAAGGGTATACACTCGGATGCAGGCAACTCGAGAGAATGTGTCCGAGGCAATTCTGGCAGACACAGGGACAGCTGCACTCTTGGGAATAATGGTTGATCCCGTGGTAATACCTCACCTGAATAAAGGAATTTTGGCAGTCAATATTGGAAATTCTCACACCCTTGCCGCAGCCATTTGCGGTGATCGGGTCTATGGAATCTTTGAGCAACATACTAGTATGATGGAGATAGAGGCTCTCGCTAAATTAATTCAACGATTGCAGTCCACCGAATTAACCAACGCTGAAGTTTTTGAACAAGGGGGGCATGGTGCAACTCTTCATCCTGAAATGCAACCAGGTTGGGATTTCATCGCCGTAACTGGTCCTCGAAGAAATATGGCAAAATCGCTAGGGTGGTATGAAGCAGCCCCCTATGGGGATATGATGTTAACAGGGTGTTTTGGACTTCTTTCCGGTATGGGGATAATTTAGGTTAACAAGTAAACGTTAAAAAATATTTGAAGTTGTCTCAAGGGATTTCTAGGTAAACGGAGAATTAACATGATTAGAAAGAGTTTTTGTTAAGTTTATGTGCACAAGAAAGGGGGGAGACCGTGGCGGAATTTTTATCTCAATTTCGTAATTTTGGCGTATTGAGCGCTATTGATATCCTCGTAGTGACCGTGGTCTTCTACCAATTCTATATGCTCATAAAACGTACGCGTGCTGTTCAATTGGTTAAAGGAGTTGTGGTCCTTTTAGTTGTCTCTCTGGTTGCTAATTCTTTGCATCTCAAAACTCTTAGCTGGTTATTAAGTCAACTATTAAAGATTTTTGTCTTTGCCATACCTGTCGTTTTTCAGCCTGAGCTTAGAAAGGCGTTGGAGCAACTAGGGCGAGGAAGCTTTTTTGCTCGTCATCCCTTAGCCCCTGGCATAGATAATCTGGAACAAGTCGTGGAAGAATTAGTGCGGTGCACACAAGTTCTTTCCAAGAACCGCATCGGAGCTTTGATTGTGATCGAACGAAAAACAGGAGTTCAAGATTTTGTAGAAACTGGAATTAAGATTGATGGGATGGTTTCTTCTGAATTTCTTGTCAACATATTTATTCCCAATACACCGCTGCATGATGGAGCTGTGATTGTTCGACAAGATCGTGTGGCGGCGGCAGGGTGCTTTCTTCCGTTATCCGTAAATCCCAATATCCAAAAGGATTTGGGGACACGCCACCGGGCGGCTTTAGGGTTGACGGAAATCACCGATGCTTTGGCTATTGTTGTCTCAGAGGAAACAGGCGCTATTTCTGTTGGGATTGATGGAGGGCTTACACGCTTTATGGATGATAAAATGTTGCGTGAATTGTTGCTGAGGGAGCTTGAAATAAAGAGCACTTCTTTAACAGCTATTTCATTTTGGAGGTGGTAGCCTGTGCTTGAGATGTTTCGGCGAAACCTCGGACTTAAGGGGATTTCGTTCCTATTTGCGATCCTATTTTGGTTGTTTGTGATGAATCAAGGTTCACCCGATACGCTAACCGGTGAGCAGACCTATACGATTCCGCTCGTGGCCCGTGGATTGCCTCAAACTATGGTCGTGATGACCAGGCTACCCTCAGTCCGTGTTCGTTTGCAAGGGATTAACCCCAGCGCTAATATTAAAGATTTATATGCGGAGATTGATCTTTCCGCTGGAGTACCCGGGGAAAAAAGCTATACTATATCAGTTAACACTCCACCGGGCACGAAAGCAATTGATCTTCAGCCAAGCGAAGTTACTTTGAAACTTGATAGTGTTGAGGAGAAAACGGTCCCTGTAGATCCTGTCATTACCGGTAATCCCGCTGAGGGATATGAGTTGGGTATCCCGCTTGTTAAGCCTTCGGCTGTCAATGTGCGTGGACCCAGCGCTATTCTGGCTACGTTAGATAAAGTGGTCGTGGAAGTTAGCGTAACGGGTGCCAATGATACGATCCAAATTTCTCGACCAGTAAGTTTTCGAGATAAGGAGGGTAAACCTATTTTTGGACCCGACCCGAGCGTAGATATTTTAAGTGCTTATCCGAGCAGCGTGGATGTAATTAATCCTGTCATATTGAAAGGGCTTTCCTCCAAGATGGTTCCTTTAAAAGTAACGAGTATCGGGACACCGGCCCAGGGTAAAGTCTTAAGCTCATTAGTCGCCTCTCCCGCCAGTGTCCAGGTTTTAGGTACGGCTCAGGCTTTGAAAGGCTTTGATTCTTTGAATATTGGCCCGGTAGACATTAGTAACCTTACAGAAAATAAAACGTTTCAGATCCAGAACGAAAAGGTGTCGTTGCCGCCAGGGATAACCTTTACCAAAGGGACCGTTTTAAGTGTTATTGCCCAAATCGGTCCAGGAGTCATCCAAAAGGAGATTTCCGGCGTAGTGGTTCAAATTCGCAATATCGGGACAGGCCTGGATATAGATCAACCTGCGTCTCCCGTGGACATTGTTGTTGAGGGTCTTCCCGATACCTTGAAAAATTTAACGTCAGACCAAATTCAACTCTGGGTTGACGCCTCCAACCAGGAGGCAGGTAGTTTTACTGACGTCAAAGTGTACTGGCAACTCCCTCCGGGTGTAACAATGCCGACAACTCCGCAAGTGGGGTATAGTCTCAAAGCTCACGAAGTTAAAGGAGAATAGTTGCGTGGATTTATTGTGGACAAACTTGAGAATTCCAGTCGAAGAAGATGTATTGTTAATCGCTACGATGGCACGCAAGTTAAAAGTACCTGAGCAAAACATTAGTTCTCTACGTTTCCTACGGCGTTCCTTAGATGCTCGTAAAAAACCCTATCTCGTTTTCGTCTATACGATTCAATTTTCTCTTGACGCCCCCAGTACGGAGGTGAACCGTATTTTAGCTAGGGTTCCTGGATTGAAGGAAGCTCCGGCTGAAGTTCCTGTGGTTTGGCCTAGGCCCAGTAAAAAGCTTAAAACTCGCCCAGTGGTGATCGGGTCCGGACCAGCAGGATATTTTGCTGCCTTAGCCTTAGCTAGAAGCGGTTATGCTCCGTTGGTCCTTGAACGTGGAGACTCGGTTGAGGAACGCTCCCGTAAAGTTCAGAAATTTTGGGACACAGGGGAATTAGATACGGAAAGTAATGTGCAGTTTGGTGAAGGTGGTGCAGGAACTTTCTCGGATGGTAAGCTCACAACCCGGATTCAAGATCGACGGATTTCTGAAGTTTTAGAGACCTTCGTCAAGCACGGGGCCCCTGCAGAGATCCTTTATCTCGCGAAACCCCACATCGGGACCGATATTCTCAAAAGCGTGGTCAAAGGGATCCGAGCGGAAATCGAATCTTTGGGTGGAGAGATCCGTTTTCGGGCTAAGGTAACCGGATTGATATCGTCCTTAGGTCGTTTGCAAAAGGTTATCGTTAACGGTGAAGAAGAAATCCCTGCAGAAGTTGCTATTTTGGCCATTGGGCATAGCGCCCGAGAGGTTTATGCCTTCTTATATGATTCCAATGTGACGCTTGAAAAAAAGGCTTTTGCTATTGGACTGCGAGTGGAACATCCGCAGTCACTGATCAATCTGTCTCAGTATGGAGTTGAGGAACACCCCTATATTGGTCCTGCGGACTATCAGCTGACTTATCAGGATGTGAAGACGGGTCGAGGGGCTTACGCTTTTTGTATGTGTCCAGGAGGGCGGGTTGTGGCAGCAGCTTCGGAAGAGGGAGGGGTTGTCACGAACGGGATGAGCGAATTTGAACGGGATACGAATGTTGCCAATAGTGCCATTGTAGTGACTGTCGGCGCAGACGACTTTTCTTCAGCCCATCCTTTGGCCGGTCTGGAATTTCAAAGAGAATGGGAGCATAAAGCGTTTTTAGCAGGAGGAAAAGATTATCGAGCCCCGACTCAACGAGTCACAGACTTCTTGGAAGGGCGTGTTTCGGACAACTTTGACTTATCACCCACTTATAAACCTGGTATTGTGCCTTGTGAGTTACATGCTGTGCTCCCTAATCCGGTAGGAGATGTGTTGGGTCGAGCACTTCGGGTTTTTAATGGTAAAATTAAAGGCTTTGCTGGAGAAAAGGCTACTTTGACAGGGATTGAATCAAGGACCAGTTCTCCCATTCGTATAGTCCGAAATTTTCAAGGGGAATCCTTGAGTTTAGCAGGACTTTATCCAGCAGGAGAAGGGGCCGGATATGCTGGAGGAATTACGAGTGCTGCGGTGGATGGGTTAAGACTAGCAGAGTATCTTATGGCGCAATATGCCAAGTTAGAGTAGAATATAAAATGTTGTTTTGGGTTCAAGATTTGTGAACATTTTAGCTAAGGATAAATACACTAGAGATAAAAGGAGGGCAAAAGATTTGGGTCGACTCTTTGGAACCGATGGGGTACGTGGCGTGGCTAACAGTCAGTTGACTTCGGATCTCGCTTTTCGTCTTGGGCAAGCAGGCGCTTATGTACTTAGCAAGGAGCATCCACATCCCCGAATTGTGATTGGCAAAGATACCCGGATTTCTGGGGATATGCTTGAGGCAGCACTCATTGCTGGAATTTGCTCTGTTGGAGCAGATGTCTTGCGGGTTGGTGTCCTACCGACGCCAGGAATTGCCCTTTTAACACGAACTCTTGAGGTAAGTGCTGGCGTTGTAATTTCGGCGTCTCATAACCCTGTTCAAGATAATGGAATTAAGTTTTTTGATTCAACAGGGTATAAATTACCAGATGCCATAGAAGATGAAATCGAAAGTATTGTTTTAAGTGAAGAAAAACCCTGGGAAGTCCCAATTGGCGGTGAGGTCGGTCGTGTGATTGAAATCAATGATGCGGCACGTCGTTATATGGATTTCCTAAAAAGTACAGTTGGGAGTCTGGATGGACTTAAGGTCGTTTTGGATTGTGCAAACGGAGCAGCATCGTATGTGGGGCCTGTGGTATTGCGAGAAATTGGTGTAGAGGTCATTCCTATTTGTAACACACCAGACGGCGTGAATATTAATGCTAGTTGTGGTTCGACGCATCCTGAACAGTTACAACGGGCAGTCTTGGAACATGGGGCTGATCTGGGATTGGCAATGGACGGAGATGCTGACCGTCTCATCGCGGTAGATGAGCATGGAAACATTTTAGACGGCGACTTTATCATGGTTATCTGTGCCTTAGCCCAAAAGGAGAAAGGGACATTGGCTCAAAATGCTGTCGTCGTAACCGTCATGAGTAATTTAGGTTTACATCTTGCGCTCAAAGAGGCAGGAATGACGATCCATGAGACGCAGGTTGGGGACCGATACGTTATGGAAGAATTACTTAGGACCGGAGCGATGCTTGGCGGAGAGCAGTCCGGACATATTATTTTCCTGGATCACAACACAACTGGTGATGGCTTACTGACGGCTCTACATTTGCTGTCGGTTGTTAAAGAAAGAGAAGTTAAAATTTCTCAGCTTGCTGCTCAAATGCGACGCTTACCTCAAGTGCTCCTTAATGCCAAAGTACAACATAAGGAACGCTTAATGGAGGATGAGAGGGTGCTGGCGAAAGTTAAAGAAGCTGAGGAAGCTCTCGGTGGCCAGGGCAGAGTGTTGGTACGCCCTTCTGGGACAGAACCGTTGATTCGGGTAATGGTCGAAGGCCCGTGCCAACAAAAATTAAAGGAATTGGCCCAAGGGGTCATTGACATTATTGGGTATTGTGACGAATAAATAATACCATTGTAACTCTTAATAATTCGCGTATAATGGTTCATGTGCATAAGTGTTCAAAATTAATTTTGGTTGAGTAACGTGCACATGGACCGTTCGGCGGTTGATCCGCTAATATTGTTTATAATTAGGTCCTCTGTTTCCCAGACATGAAAGAAGGTGAGAATGACAACGATGAGCAATAATGATACATTACTTTACTAGTGGACGGTTGTTTCAGAAAGGCAATAAAGTATAAGCGCCAGGGCCTTAAAGGTTTTGCCTAATTAAGGTCGACGAGGAAGAGGGTTATCGAAAGTTTCGGCGGATCCCTCTCGGTGGCTTGTCACCGTAAAGCTTGCTTAAAACCGAGGAGTAATTTTCGAGACAAAGAGTAAGCTGACAAGACAAGGGGATTGTATGTGCAATTTGACCCCCTTGCTTATGTTGCCTAGAATCTGAATCAATGAAGTCGTCCATACATGGGCGGCTTTTTATTTGTTTTTTGTTTTAAATTGTACGATTTTTCGAGTTGGGCTTGACTCTTAAAGGCGATCGTAAATTGAGAAAGAAAATATTGAGGGGGAAAACGTATATGTGTGGTATCGTAGGATATATAGGGAAACAGGTAGCTATTCCAATCTTAGTGAATGGTTTAAAGAAACTAGAGTATCGAGGGTATGACTCTGCGGGCGTTGCCGTGTTGGATCCTGAAAAAATCGTAGTTTCCAAAAGTGTCGGTAAGCTAGTGGCCTTGGAAGAAGAACTTGGTGATAATCATTCCTCGTCTGCCATCGGGATCGGACATACTCGGTGGGCGACACATGGCCGTCCTTCTTATGTTAATGCACATCCGCATGGCGATTGCAATCAAGATTTTGCTGTGGTACATAACGGTATCATTGAGAATTATCTAGAACTAAAAGATGGACTGATCGAAAAGGGACATAATTTTGTCTCTGAAACAGATACTGAAGTTTTGGCGCACTTACTTGAGGACTATTATGAAGGAGATCTGGAGGCGGCGGTTCGTAAAGTCCTGGCAACAATTCGCGGCTCTTATGCGATGGTTGTCCTAAGTCGCCAGGACCCGGACAAACTGGTTGCCGCCCGTAAGGACAGCCCAATGGTGGTGGGTCTCGGAGACGGGGAGTTCTTTGTGGCCAGTGACATCACGGCGATCTTAAGCTATACGCGAAAAGTCTATATCTTAGATGATGGTGAAATGGTGGTTATTACTGAAGATGAGGTTAAGGTCTCAGATTTCCAAGGAAACCCTTGTATGAAAGAAGTCTATGACGTGAAGTGGGATGCGGTGGCTGCTGAAAAAGGTGGATATGAGCATTTCATGCTTAAGGAGATCAATGAACAGCCTCGTGCTTTGAAAGATACAATGTTAGGTCGTTTGGAAGAGGAGAGGGTCGTTCTTCAAGAGGTGGACTTGACTCTTGAAGAACTTGCCCAGATTAATAAAGTTTACATTGTCGCTTGTGGTACGGCATGGCATGCAGGGTTGGTTGGCAAGACATTAATTGAGCGTTGGGCACGTCTACCAGTTGAAGTAGACATTGCCTCTGAATTTCGCTATCGTTCCCCACTGGTGGATGAGCATACCCTTGTTATAGTAGTTAGCCAGTCTGGAGAAACAGCCGATACTCTGGCTGCACTGCGCGAGGCTAAAAGTCGTGGAGCTCGTGTAGTTGCCGTAACCAATGTAGTGGGGAGCACGGTATCCCGAGAAGCCCATGATGTGATCTTTACCTGGGCAGGCCCGGAGATTGCGGTTGCCTCAACGAAAGCCTACACAACTCAGCTGGAAGGAATGGTTTTACTCGGACTCTATCTCGCTCAGGTCAAAGGAACTTTGACTTCAGAACAGATTGGTGAGATCATCACTGCTCTTAAGAAGATTCCAGAGCAGGCTCAGGAGATTCTGGATCAAGAAGGTCTTATCAAAGAGTTAGCGAAGTCGTTTGTCCAGGTAGAAGATGCCTTTTTTATCGGCCGTTCTTTAGACTGGGCAGTAGCTATGGAGGGTTCCCTGAAGCTTAAAGAAATCTCCTATATCCACGCCGAGGCCTATGCTGCTGGGGAGTTAAAACACGGCACATTAGCTCTTATCACAGAGAATACACCCGTCATTGCTCTGGCAACTCAACGGGATGTCTATGATAAAACTATTTCCAACGTCAAAGAGGTAAAGGCTCGGGATGCACGCGTGATCGGGCTTACCTACAAGGGCAACACCAGCCTAGCAAAATCTGTAGATCATGTGATCTACATCCCTGAGACCATGGATGAGCTTGCTCCAATTCTCACAGTCATTCCCCTCCAACTGCTGTCTTACTATGTGTCTGTTGCCAGAGGGTGTGACGTCGATAAACCAAGGAATTTGGCGAAAAGCGTGACTGTGGAGTAGGCAATATTGTGGGTTTTAAAGAAAAAAGAGATAATATTATAAATAATTGATGAATCAAAGCAAACAATGCGAAAAACAAAATAAGCTTGTGAAGCCCGTGGGTGTAATCAGGAGTAATCCCGATACGTCCACGGTTTTTTTGCGTCCAACCATTGCTCATATTCTATACCTGTTTGATCTGTCTGAACGATATCATTTAACAATTTATCATTTTCCCATACTGTCGCAGACGAGCAAGCATTATCTGCTTTAAGAAAATAGGGAAACTGACGTTGGTCGGCTTTACCAAGGGGATTGAATCTCCTTCGGGTTTAAGCAGACCTTTTTGGTTTTAATACTTTCGTCAGTCAAAGGAGCCTGAACCTAAACAAGGTAAAAATAGAAAAGCGTCCTATGAGAATTCCTGCTGTTGTGAGTAAAGCCCTGTAGTAAAGTACATCTGAAAGAAGTTTTAAGAATAATTTTAAATTTTCTATTACTTGAGTTAAATGACTTTCAGATTGTTGATTCTCTAGTTGATAAGATACAGTTTCAAGAAGATATATTTAGCTGCGTGGTTAATCACTGTGTCATGTTCAACAATGGTAGCATAATATTTGTAGAAGGGTGTTTTTTTATGGAGACTTTACATGTTCTTTTAGAGTTTTAGCGGATCCCATATCGTGGGTAAAGTTAATCAAAAGAAAAATACCATGTCTTAGCATTTATGTGTCTAATATACCTAGTGATGATTGGATTAGAAGAAACAAGTATTAATTGGTTCTTAGACAGAGGAGTGAAATTATAACTTGAGAGCATTAAGAAATAAACGGATATTAATTACAGGTGGTGTAGGAACTGTAGGAAGGGAATTAGTAGGACAAATTTGTAAATATCATGATCCTAAGGAAGTTCGAGTTATTGATAACAACGAATCTGAGTTGTTCTTCCTTGATCAACACTATGGTCATGATAACAGAGTATTTTGCTATCTAGGTGATATTAGAGACAGTTATAAATTATCAAATGTGATGCAAGGTGTGAATATAGTATTCCATGTGGCAGCACTAAAACATGTAATTCTATGTGAAAAATCGCCTTGGGATGCCGTTCAAACTAATATAAAAGGAGTATATAACATTATTAATGCAGCTAAAGAAAATGATGTCGAATTAGTTCTTTTTACTAGTTCGGATAAAGCTGTTAACCCAACAAACGTAATGGGAACATCTAAATTGATGGGAGAAAGATTAATAACGGCAGCAAATGCAACTAAGCTTAATGGCAACGGGCCTGTTTTCTCGACCACTCGTTTTGGAAATGTTTTAGGATCAAACGGTTCTGTTATTCCAATATTTGAAAGACAAATTAAAAAGGGAGGACCTATCACAATCACAGATCTGAAGATGACGCGCTTTATAATGACAATAGAAGATGCAGTTAGTCTAGTTTTAGAAAGTGCAAAATTAGCACAAGGCGGAGAAGTATTTGTTTCAAAGATGCCTGTCATTAGAATAGAAGACCTTGCGTATTCAATGATAAATTTATTGGCACCTAAATACGGTTTTAAGGCATCTGAGATTGGAATCGAAGTCATTGGAGCTAAACCGGGTGAAAAACTATATGAAGAGTTAATGAGTGAAGAAGAACTTAGGCGGTCTATAGAATTAGATAATCAATTTGTTGTCTTACCTGCCTTTAGATCAGCTTATCACCAGATTAGTTACAATTATGCAAATATTATTAACAAAAATATAGAAAACCCATATAACTCAAATGAGGAACAACCTATGTCAAGGCAAGAATTAGAAAAATATCTAGTTGCGAAAAAACTAATTAACTTAACTTTAGGTTGCGACAGAGCATAGAGCGTTTATTTTGAACAAAGACAGTTAAAAGTTTATTAAAAATAATTGCAGGGGGTCAAAAAATGAAAGTACTAGTACTTGGGGTCGATGGTTATCTAGGCTGGCCTACAGCTATGGATTTAGCTAATAAAGGACATGAAGTTTGGGGCATTGATAACTACCTGAGACGTGATTTAAGTAGAAATTTAGATATAGAGCCATTATATTCAATACCAAATTTGTCTGAGAGAGTTAGAATTTTTAAAGATGTTACTAATAAAGAAATTACAATTAGAATTGGTGACTTAGTAAACTGGAGCTTCATAAGTAGTATTTTTCATGAATTCAAACCAGATGTAATAATTCATTATGCAGAACAACCTTCCGCCCCATATTCTATGCTAAGTAGAGAGGCTACTATACTAACTTTAAATAATAATATACAAGTAACGGCTAACGTTATTTTTGCAGTAAGACAGTATTCTCCAGAGGCCCATATTATAAAACTTGGAACAATGGGGGAATATGGTACTCCTAACATTGATATTGAAGAAGGCTGGTTAGAGATAGTGCATAATGGTCGGAAAGGAAAATTTTTGTTTCCAAGACAAGCTGGATCTTTATATCATACTACTAAAATAATGGATACTGATCTTTTGTGGTTTTACGTGCGTATGTGGGATATGCAGGTTACTGATTTAATGCAAGGACCGGTTTATGGATTGCTTACGGATGAAAGTATGCTCGATCATAGATTGTTGCCAATTTTTAATTATGATGAGGTATTCGGGACAGTGCTTAATAGGTTTTTGGTTCAAGCAGTAATAGGCTATCCTTTGACTGTGTATGGTAAAGGTGGTCAGACTAGGGGGTATTTGAATATCAAAGATACCTTGAATTGTGTTCGGCTTTCTATGGAAAATCCACCTGGACTAGGTAAACTAAGAATAATGAATCAATTAACCGAAACATTTACAGTAAATCAGCTGGCAGAAATGGTTAAGGCTGTTGGTGATACTATGGGCTTAAATGTGAGAATTAATCATATTGAGAATCCTCGTAAAGAAGCTGAAGAACATTATTATAATCCCAAACATACAGGACTTTTAGAATTAGGTTTAGAACCTAACTTTTTAACAAATGAATCAATTCATAAAATGCTTGATACTATTATTTATTATAAAGATAATATTCAGAAGTCAAGTATTTTCAGGAATATAAAATGGTAGTTACGAAGGTTTAAGCCTTTTTTAAAAATTCTAATTCAAAAAGCCTAGAGGTCATAAGTTGTATGATCTCTAGGCTTTTTGAATTTAGAGATAGTGGTTAAGAGCTTTACCACTATTCCAATATTTAGTTCAGTAACGCTTATATTGAATGTAATTCTCCTGAAAACATTGGTCTTTGGTAAGAACTCCTTGATATAAGACTAGCCTAAACATAAGGTCTAGTCTCATTTAACTAGAGACAAACCTTAGGGTAGAGACAGAATAAATATTGGGTCCAATCCTATTATTAACCAAAGATTAATGTCTATATAATACTAGCTTTACAAAGAAATGCTAATATTTTAGGGGTTAACAAGTTCTCAATTGCTCCAAAGCTTGGAAAAAGTGATTTAGACATAGTTTTACAGACTGCGATCGACTGAGATTAGGAAATGAAAAAGAGGTTACAAAAAATGAAGCATTCAAGAATCCTTAAATTAGCTCTATCCGTAGCTATATTGGCTCTATTTTCTTTGTTCCTATATTATTTCAACACTAGCGATCAAACCGTACGAAATATATCGGGTGCAGTAACCAACATTAAATATGAAAAGGCTAAGGTCATCAAAGTCGTTAAGCAATCATTGGAGAAAGATGATTCGCTAGGGCTGTTTCGAGGTACACAGGATCTTGAAGTGAAAATCCTGACCGGTGAGCACCAGGGAGAGGTACGTACCGTTAAGAACTACTTGAGTAATTATTACAATGTTCTGGCCAAAGAAGGCATGGATATTATCGTTAACATTGATTCTGCTGGTGCCGAGCATACTCAAGTATCTGTTTTTAATTTTAATAGAGCTCCAGTTTTGTACGGCTTTGCCCTTTTATTCTTTGCTGTCCTGTGGGGGATTGGCGGAAAAAAAGGGCTACTGTCTGTTATAGGGTTAATCCTCACGTTTATTTGTATGCTCTTTTTGTATATTCCAATGTTATATAAGGGGTATTCGCCAATTTGGTCTGCTGTGGTACTCGTTGTACTTTCTACTTGTATAACACTCTTTTTGTTAAATGGATGGGGGCCAAAATCCCTTTCAGCAATCCTCGGTACGACGCTTGGGGTTGTCATTGCAGGGATAGCAGCCAGTGCAGCAGGTTCGCTGGCGCATATTTCTGGACTTAACTCAGAGGAGGCTGAATCGTTACTCCTAATTGCTTCAAAAACGCACATGCATGTACCGGAGCTTCTCTTTTCGGGAATCCTAATTGCTTCCCTTGGCGCTGTTATGGATGTAAGCATTTCTGTCGCCTCAGCCGTTCAAGAGGTGCATAATTCCAACCGCAAGCTTGGACACAACCAACTGTTTCTCTCGGGTCTCAATGTAGGACGAGATATGATGGGAACCATGTCAAACACCCTAATTCTGGCTTTTACAGGGACTTCTATTAACACGCTCATTTTAATATACGCCTATAATGTCACCTATTTTCAACTAGTGAACATGAACTTAGTCGGCATTGAAGTCATCCAAGGGTTATCGGGAAGTCTAGCAGTTATTTTAACTGTGCCTATAGTTTCCTTTATTGCCTCGCGACTGATTCCTAACATGAACAAGAAAAAGTTGTCAAGTACTTTGGCAAGGGGGTGGTTTGAAATCTTTAAAGAAGGGAGCGTGAGAAATAAGTCGTAAACTTATGTACGTCCTATAGAGGAAAGAGCATTTCTAGTTTTTCTAAACGTTATGGACTATATCAAACATTATTTCTAATTGAATTTCTAATTACTCTATGACATTTGAAATCTAATGAGGTAGATTTCTATACG
>NZ_AGAF01000027.1 GCF_000224515.1 Desulfosporosinus sp. OT
AATGCGTGAGTTATAATAGGCATAAATCAGTAGAACCCAGTAAACAAGCGGATTTCCACCGATTTATGCCTATTTTTTCACGCCCTTTTCAGGGTCAAAAATCAGCAATTTTAAATGATAAGGAGGAAAGGTCAAAATGTGCAAAATAATTACTGTTGCAAATCAGAAAGGTGGTGTATCCAAAACAACAAGTGTCCGCAATCTTAGCTACACTCTGGCTGAGTTAGGCTATCGAGTTTTGGTGGTCGATTATGATCCCCAATCGAACTTAACAGCTTCTCTTGTATTGGAAGATGAAAATGAAGATGTCCCTAAAATTCATACAACGATTGCAAACTTAATGACAATGGCAATGGATGAGGAAGAACTACCGCCCAAGAGCGAGTATATTCAGCAGCGCGGGAAGATTGACTTTATCCCCAACGACATTCATTTGTCGGTGGTAGAATCCAATCTGCGGATGGAGATGGGAAGCGAAAAATTGCTTATCAGTATCCTGGAGCCTTTCCGTAGGGATTATGACTATATCCTCATTGATACAAATCCTTCCCTAGGTCCGCTGACAATCAACGCTCTTTCCGCCGCCGATAGCGTTCTCATCACGATCAACCCTGAATTCTACGCTACCATAGGGCTTCAAGACCTGACCAAAACCATTCTTAAAATCAAACGCAGGATTAACCCCAAGATTGAATTTGAGGGTATCCTGCTAACCATGTGCGATATGCAGACCAATCTGCACAAAGAAGTCTGCGCGGAGGTAAATGAAGCATACAGTGGAGGCATGAGAGTTTTCAAAACCTCCATTCCCCGTTCTATCAGAGTGGGCGAAGCCAACCGCTGCGGATTGAGCATTTTGGAATTCGAGCCCAAATCCAAGGCGGGGATTGCGTATATGGAATTTGCAAAGGAGTTGATTGGATTTGCCGGATAGACCCGCACCGAAACGGATTAAATCAATGGACGAGCTGCTTATGGCAGTGGAGCCGGAGAACCAGCAAACCAATGTAAAAAGTGGTGTGGTCCGCTTAAAGTTTTCTCAAGTGGACCCATACCCCAATCACCCTTTTTGCCTATACAGCGGTGAGCGGTTGGACGATATGATTGCAAGCATCAGCAATTATGGTATTCTGACCCCGATGATTGCCCGCACCAAGGATAACGAAAGATATGAAATGCTTGCGGGGCACAACCGCATGAACGCCGGTACGCTGGCAGGGCTTGATGAAGGCGACTTTATCATCAAGGACAACCTGTCGGACGAAGAAGCGTGGATGTATGTCATTGAAACCAATGTCATGCAGCGCTCCTTTGCCGACATGCTACCGTCTGAAAAGGCGGCGGTACTTGCTCTGCGGCACTCAAAAATGTTCTCCCAGGGTAAGCGCAACGACATTATAGCAGAGCTTAAAATGCTTGAAAATCCGCAGTATATCAAGGAAAACGGAACTTCTGCCCTATTAGGGCAGAAGTTAACGAGCCGGGAAAAAGTCGCGGATGAATATGGATTATCTAAGAATACCGTGGCTCGGCTTTTAAGGGTGGACAAACTGACCGCACCCCTAAAAAAACGTGTGGATAGTGAGGAATTCGGCATCTACCCTGCCGTTGCCCTCTCCTACCTTGCCGAAGCGGAGCAGCAGGATATTGAAAAGGTGCTTTCCGAAAATGAATTCAAGGTGGATATGAAAAAGGCGGAAATGCTCCGCAGCTATTTCGAAAGCAGTAAACTGAACGAGAAAACCGCCTATCAAATCCTATCGGGAGAAATCAATAAAAAGCCGAAGTCAACCACACCGTCTCCTGTCAAAATCAAGCACAAGGTCTATTCCAAGTATTTTCCCGCAGACACAAAGGCCAGTGAGATCGAAAGAATCGTTGACGAGGCCCTCGAATGGTATTTTTCCAGCAAGGTCAAAGAGGGAACGCCTAAATGACAAGAAATGTCTTGACTTGTGCAAAATGTGGAGGCAATGACTTTGAGTTATCCTACGGCACCGACTGCTCCCACGACAAAAAAGGAAATGAAAATTGGGAGCTGGCGCTGGTCTGCAACCAATGCGGCTACTTGACAACCGTAGCTCGCACCAAGGGATATATAGTGGAAATCGAGCCTGTCAACTAAGAGGAGGTGAAATTTTGAGAAAGGATGAAAGACTGAGGACGGTCTATGAAACCATCGCGCCTCACATTACACGAACCGAGGGCGCATGGCGGGATTATCTCGGTTTTGCGGCAAGGTTATATAAATACAGCTTTGACAACGCCCTGTTGGTATACGCGCAAAATCCAAACGTCACCATGATTGCCACCACACCAATATGGAACAAATTCGGCAGATACATCAATAAAGGCGCGATAGGACTGGCGGTCTGCGAGTATGACAACGCCAGGCTGACAATCAAGCACCTGTTTGATATCTCTCAGACCAATGGCCGGGAAATCATACCAACAAACTGGCAGCTTGATGATAAGATGAAAGCAGAGCTGACCAGCCGCCTTTCCTATGCTCATAATCTTACATCCTCCGATTTTACCGAGTGCCTGAACCAATTAGCGGAAGAAGCGGTTGCCGAGCGCTTGGACGATTATCTGCAAGATTTTAACTTTGACATTGAAGGCCACCTGTTTTCACAATTGCCCCAAGACGGATTGCTCAGTCAAATCCAGGAGATTGTCAAAGACAGCGTAGCCTATTTTATCGGCAAGCGATGCAGCCTTGCGGACGATGAAATCCATACCGGCGACGGGATGATGACCATTGCCCATTTCGACAGCATTCCGTTGATCGCAAGGCTCGGACACACCGTAACCGACATCTCCAAAGGCATACTTCAGGAAGTGGAACGGACAATCAAAATCATTGAACAGGAAAGGAGGATGACACATGAGCAAAATCGAGATGAGCTACACCGAGAAGGACGGAGTGCTGCTCCCGAACCTTCAAATTTCCAACAACAGCGAGGACGACAACCAGCCCCTGGGCAAGTACGGCAGAATGGCGATGGAGTACCTGCACGAAAACCATCCGCAGCGGTTTATGATTTTGAAAATGGATGGCACACTGATGGAGAAAATGCACCGGGTTCACAGGGAAGCAGTGGAGAAAATCGAGTACATCACCCAACGGATGCTGGAGGCCGAGCCAATGCCGGCAACGGAGGACATCATGGAGAAGACCCGCCACTTAAACAGCCTCCGGTCGTCAGCGGAGGAAATCGTACTGAACGAGATCGTATTCAAGGTAAGGTAAGCCCGCTGCCCCCATACAATCAAAATGAAGAGCCGCCCGAAAGCGAACAGGATTCGCCGCCGAACGGCTCTTTTTTTATGCACGGAACACAGGTTGAGGCGACGAGGCAGGCCGGACCAAAAGCTTCCTATATAAATGTAGAATACACGGATGAACAGGTACGGGAATATTACGAAGGCATTTTAACAAGCACCGATCTCTACCCTATTATGATGTATGAAAAAATTCAGGAGCTTTTCGCAACCAACATGCCTCTCGAAGACAAGGCGGTCGCCCTGTCCAAAATTTACGAAGACTACGGCAATGCGGAATATCAGGCGGATGTGCTGCTGAAAACCACTCACCGGGGCGCAGACGGGATGTCGTTTTCCTTTGGGGACGGCTATACACACATACCTTGGCATACCATCGCCAACATCCTAAGAATGCTCATTGACGAAGGCGAATATCCGGTGCCTATCCCGGAGGAAAGCCTTGCAGACCAAATTGGTGACTTTAATATCCCCGATGAGATTGATGAAATGCGCATCGCAGACGGAGAAGTTTCTCCCATTGATCATGAAAAAGAGGAACCGAGTGAGCAGGAGCTGTATGCCTGTGTGGACAGCTATCTTTGCAATACGCAAATCATATATAAAGGCTGGCATGGTGAAATAGCGGCGGAGCTTGCCAATGACAATGAAATAGATGAATATCTGATGGCCAACTATTTTCGGGACCTGGATGAACGTGAAACGCGGATTGACGATCACGTTGTCACCTGTGCTATGGAGGATAACGGCGTTGAATTCCTGATTGACCACTATGTTGTCGGGTTGTCCTGGACGGAGCTGGTTGAAAGGATAAAAATCCTGGTCGAAACCGGCGCTTTCCCCGTGCCGCAAACTATAGAAAAGACAGAGGACGAACCGCTGCCAATGATCAATGTCCTAGTGGTGGAATTGGAGAAAAAGCCCTATCTCACCGCCATCCCAAGAGGAAACAATGCCTTACAGGAAAAAGTCGGCGGTCTGATTACCACCCTTGAAATCGGGGACGGCATAGATGCCATCTGCGCCGATGATGCCGACTTTGAAACCACGCCCATCAACCGCATGATAAACGGTCAGCCCATCTTCGGCACCTTTGTTGTGGCAAGAGTGAACTACAATACAGGTGAATATGAATCTCTGCAAGAGTCCGACATCCAAAAGTACATGACAGAATTCGCCACCTCCCTCATGGACATTAGCAGACTGGTTGCGGAGTATGAGGAAATGGAAGCGGCGCAGGAAGACACCGAGCCGGATATTGAAGCGACGGGCTTTTATCCCCCGCAGTCCGCGAAAAAGCAGCCAGGTTATGAGGAAGACCCTAATGTCCGCGGCAGTACTGACTTTACACAAATTGAGGATATATCTAGGTCTGACGAAATAGAACCCTTTGTACCCAAGCCTGTTGCCAATCAGCAAATGAACCTGTTCGATATGGAAGCTATCCCGAAGGATAAAGAAGCAGAGCTTATTGAATATGTGCTGCTGGAGGGCAGCCGAGTCGCCGGAGGCAAACAGCGCATCTATAAATTTGCCATGACCCATCCCACCGGCTCTGCTTTTGAGAAAATGTTAAAGAACGAATACGGTATTGGCGGTCATACTGTCGGCAGGCATGGTATCGGTTTTGAAAACCATGACAGCAAGGGGATCGTGTTTGACTGGACCGATGATAAAGGGGAAAAACACGAAACCAAAATCACCTGGATTCGAGCAGCTATTGACATTCAAAGGCTTATAGATCAGGGACGGTATATTGGAAACCCCGCTCCCGCTCGTACCTTTGAGACTGTACCCCAATCAGAAACCGAGCCGGTGTCGGAGCCTGTTTCAAAACCCCGTCCTGTCAAAATCGATTTCCGCTATTCCGAGGACTATGCCCTCTATCCAAACGGTGTGAAAACCAAGTACAAAAATAATGTGGAGGCCATCAAGCTGCTAAACAAAATCGAAAGCGAAAAACGGCTTGCCACAACCGATGAACAGATTGTCCTGGCTCGGTATGTGGGCTGGGGCGGTCTTGCTAATGCCTTTTCCGATACGGCCAGCGGCTGGGAAAAGGAATACCACGAATTGAAGCATTTGCTGGATGATAAGGAATATGCGGATGCCTTAAACTCCGTTGTCACCGCCTACTACACCGAACCGGAGCTCATCAGGCGAATTTACAAAGCCTTTGAGGGATTCGGCTTTACAGGAGGCGAAAATAGGAAAATACTTGACCCGGCGATGGGAACGGGAAACTTTTTTTCCGTGCTTCCCAAAAGCTATGAGGGAACGCCCCTGTATGGCGTGGAATTGGACAACATCACGGGCAGGATCGCTAGGCAGCTTTATCAAACGGCGAATATCCAGGTACAGGGCTTTGAGACCACCCGTTTTGAGGACAACTCCTTTGACATTGCCATCGGGAACATCCCCTTTAACAACATCAAGCTCTATGATAAGCGATATGATAACGAGGATTTTCTGATCCATGATTATTTTATTGCCAAATCCCTTGACCTTGTAAAGTCCGGCGGCATCATCGCCTTTATCACGAGTAAAGGTACGATGGATAAAAAAGATACCAGTGTCCGTGAATACTTTGCCCGTAGAGCCGACCTGATCGGCGCCATCCGACTGCCGAACACAGCGTTTAAGTCTCTTGCCGGGACGGAGGTTACGGCGGACATCCTGTTCTTTCAAAAGCTGGAGTCTCAGCGTACAGTAGATAAATATTTCCAGCCCGATTGGGTATTCGTCAATTCCAGAAAGCCCGATTACATGAATATGAACCAGTATTTCATCGACCATACGGAGATGGTATTGGGTGAAATGCAGTTTAGCAGAAATATGTATGGGCGTGAGGATAGTACGGCCTGTATTGCTCCCGAAGGCCAGGACCTTTATGTGGAGCTTGACAGAGCCATCGGAAATTTGCACGCCACCTTTACCGCCGAAGCAGACCAGCCCTTTGTGGAAATTGAGGAAGCCGAAGATGGAAATGCTAGCGAGCTGGACGCACCCGAAGGGACGAAAAGCTATACCTATGTGGTGCAGGACGATAGGATTTACTACTGTGAGCGTAACAAGCTAATACCGCAGGACTACATCGGCAAACGCGCCGAGCGCATCAAGGGTTTATGCGAAATCAGAACGGCGCTGCTGGAAGTCATCCGAATTCAGACTAATGATTACGAACCTGGCGAACTGAAGAAGGCCCAGAAAACCTTGAATGAGGTGTACGACCGCTTTGTTAGACAATGCGGCGCCATCAATGACAAGGCCAACATCGCCGTATTCTCCGATGACGACCAGTTTCCTCTGCTCCGTTCCATTGAGGATCAGATCAAGGATAAAAAATCATGGAACAAGGCCCCCATTTTCCATAAGGCCACCATCAAGTCCTATCGCCGTCCCACCCATGCCGAAACAGCCAAGGAAGCTCTTGAAATATCGTTGAACCAAAAAATGAAGGTTGATTTACCGTATATGGAAAAGCTGACACGCAAATCGGCAGATGAACTTATCAGTGAACTTGGGGATCGCATCTATCTCAATCCGCAGAAATACTACGGCAATTATTATGAAGGCTGGGAATTGAATGAGGAATATCTGAGCGGACAGGTGCGGGATAAGCTGCTCTATGCCAAACAGAAGGCTGAAGAATATCCCGAACTGTTGGAGAGAAACGTGCAGGCCCTTGAAGCGGTGCAGCCCAAATGGCTGGAACCCTCCGACATCGACTTCCGCATCGGAAGTCCCTGGATACCCATCGAGTATTTCCAGCATTTCATGCACGAGACCTTTGGCACTACGGATTATCTAAGGGACTCAATTACGGTTGACTATATGGAATACACCACCACCTGGCGCATCAACGGAAAGACAAGGGAGCCCACCTCCGTCAAGGTCAACAACACCTACGGCACAAAACGGGTCAATGCTTATCAGATTTTCGAGGATTGCCTCAATCTCCAATCCACCACGGTGCGCGATCCGGTCCCCTATGTGGACAATAACGGTAAAAGCCAGGTACGGTACGTGGTCAATGCCAATGAGACCATGATTGCACGGGCAAAGCAGACTCAAATCAAGGAAGCCTTTGCCTCATGGCTGTTTAAGGATAAGGACAGAGCAGATACCCTGCTTAAACTATACAATGAGAAATTCAATACCATTCGCCCCCGTGTCTATGACGGCAGTCACCTTATCTTTCCCGGCATGAGCGAGGAAATGGAGCTAAGGCCCCATCAAAAGAACTTTGCGGCACGGGTTATCTACTCCGGTACGGGACTAGCCGGCCATGTTGTGGGTGCGGGTAAAACGGCAGCGATGATTGCGGCGAGCATGTATCTCAAAAATATCGACGCCATCAAGAAACCCGTCTATGTGGTGCCCAACCACCTGACGGAGCAGTGGGCAAAGGAGTTTTACCGGTTCTTCCCGCAGGCCAACATCCTTGTTACCACCAAAAAAGATTTTGAAGCGAAAAACCGCAACAAGTTTGTTTCCAAAATCGCTATGGGTGAGTATGACGCGGTGATCATCGGCCATTCCCAGTTTGAAAAAATACCTATTTCCAAGGAGCGGCAGGAAGCGCAGATCAATAACGAGATCAACCAGCTTTCCTATATCATCAAAAAGATAAAAGAAGAAAAGGGAGAAAATTGGGCGATCAAGCAAATGGTCATCTTTCAGAACAACCTCAAAGCCCGCCTCGACAGGCTGGCGGCAGAGGGAAAGAAGGATGACCTTTTGAATTTTGAGCAACTTGGCGTGGATTATATGTTTGTGGACGAGGCTCATGCCTATAAGAACTGCTTTACCTACACCAAAATGCGCAACGTGGCAGGCATTGGCCGGTCCGCAAGTCAGCGGGCGACGGATATGCTTTTGAAATGCCAGTATTTGCAGGAAATGGGCAACGGTAAAGGCGTGGTATTCGCTACCGGTACACCTATCTCCAACAGCATGAGTGAAATGTACGTCCTGCAGCGGTATTTGCAGCCACAGATGCTGGCAAGATTGGGACTCAACTATTTCGATTCCTGGGCGGCAACCTTTGGTGAAGTGATATCGTCTCTGGAAATCACGCCGGAAGGCTCTGGCTACCGTATGCGCAACCGCTTCGCGAAATTCCACAACCTGCCGGAGTTGATGAACATCTTTCAGCTTGTGGCGGATATCCAGACCGCCGATATGTTGAACCTGCCTGTTCCCGAAATCAAGGACGGCAAGGCCACCATTATTGCCACCGAAGCTACACCCTTCCAGAAGATGATTATGGAAAGCTTTGTGGAGCGTGCGGAAAAAATCCGAAACCGTGAAGTTGAGCCAGATGAAGATAACATGCTCAAACTCACCGGTGAAGCGAAACTGATGTCCATTGATCCCCGCCTGGTCTACGAAGATGCACCTAATGACCCGAACAGCAAATTGAATATAGCCATTGGAAACGTCTTTGATATCTGGCAGGAAAGCTCTGAGCAAAGACTGACACAGCTTGTGTTCTGCGACAGCGGTACGCCAAAGCCCGGACAGTTTAACGTCTACGATGAAATGAAAAGGTGTTTGACGGAAAAAGGTGTGCCGGACGATGAAATCGCCTTTGTCCATGACGCTAAAACCGACGAGCAAAGAGAAAACCTATTTGAAAAGGTGCGCACGGGTGAAATCCGAATCCTGCTGGGCAGCACAAGCAAGCTTGGCACCGGAACCAACGTACAGGACAGACTGGTGGCGGTCCATCACCTTGACTGTCCGTGGCGTCCATCGGATATCGAGCAGCGCGACGGCAGGATACTTCGCCAGGGCAATCAAAACCCTGTTGTCAAAATCCTGCGGTATGTCACGAAGGGCACGTTTGATGCTTATCTCTGGCAGATTCAGGAGCAAAAATTGAAGTATATCTCACAGGTGATGACGGGCAAGAGCATTTCCCGCTCCTGTGAGGATATGGATGAAACGGTGCTTTCCGCTGCCGAAGTCAAGGCGATTGCGACCTCCAATCCTCTGCTGGCAGAAAAAATGGAAGTGGACAACGAGGTTATACGGCTGAAGCTATTAAAAGGTAACTGGAACAATGAACGTCTGACCTTGGAACGAAATATTAAGGATCAATACCCCGATACCATTGCCTATTGTGAAAAGAAGATTGCGAGCATCCGCAAAGACATGGAATTGCGGGAAAAAACCGAGGGGGAAGACTTTTCGGCGGTGATTGATGGCAAAACCTATGATGAGCGTGTCAAGGCTGGAGAGCAGCTCCTACTGATGATGAAGCTCCATGACCTTGCGGTAAACGGCGAACCTTTGCCTGTCGGTGAATACAGGGGCTTCCCTCTCTTTCTTGTCCTGAATGCCTTTAAACAACTGGAACTGCTGGTAAAAGGCGACAACACCTACAGCACACCCCTTGGCGATTCATCCCTCGGCGGTATCACAAGGCTTGAAAACGTAGTTGAAAAGATACCGGCGGTGCTGATGAATATGGAGCAAAAGCTGGCGGATACCCAAACTCAGCTTATAGAAGCCAGGAAGGAAGTCCAAAAGCCCTTTGAATTTGAGCAGCGCCTGAACGAGTATTCCGCGCGGCAGGCGGAGATCAATACCAGGCTGGAGTTTAAGGAGTTTCAAAAACAAGAGGAAGTCATATTTGACGAAAACACCGCGGCTGAGACAGAGAAGGCCTGTAATAAAGAAGCCTGGGAGGCGGAATATGCTTAAACCGCTTTCCCAGGCTTTGCTTTTAATGCCAATCCAGAAAGTATTGCCATGTCCATCCCCCTCTTGTGATTAGTCCGTTGTTAGACGCCGTTCTGGTTCTCCAGAGCATTCTCTAAAGCAGCCCTCAATTTTGAAAACCTAAATTCAAAATTAGCACTGAGAATTTTCTTTGGAATAACCCGTTGTCCATGTATTAACATCTCCGCCATTTGACCTAATGCTATTTTCAACAAAATCTCTGGAACTGGTAACCATGATGGTCTATTTAGAACTTCGCCTAGTATCTTGCAAAAATCACTCATTCTTACTGGCTCTGGTGCAACAGCATTTATAGGACCAGCTACCTCCTGATGGTCGATTATGAACCTTATCATTCTCGATAAATCTTGGATGTGTATCCAGGAGAGCCATTGATTTCCCGTACCCATTGGGCCTCCTATGTAGAGTTTAAATGGAAATGCCATTCTGTTTAGTGCGCCTTCATTTCCTAAAACTACGCCAATCCGAATAGTTACAACTCTGGTTAAATTATTTTGAACCTTGTATGCTTCTTTTTCCCAATCTCGGCAAACTTGAGCTAGGAAATCCTGACCAACTTCATCAGACTCTGTTAGCTCATCATCCTCACAAGGTCCATAATATCCAACTGCTGAAGCGTTAATTAGAACTTTCGGCTGAATAGTACCATTATTGATAGTCGTAACAATTGCTCTAGTAGTTCTAATCCTACTTGCTAAAATCTCCTCTTTCACTGAGTTGATCCATCGACGATTACCGATTGACTCACCCGCTAAGTTGATCATTACGTCAGTTTGCTGTAGCTCAGAAATCGAAGAAAGAGGAGAAACATTGTCCCATTCTATTACCTGGACTTTATTTTCAAAGCTGCTGGCAGTTTTTTGGGAATTTCTCGTTACAACATGTACCTGATATCCATTCTTAAGTAATTCCTCTATAAGATTTCTTCCGACGAAACCAGTCCCACCAAAAATTAACACATTCATCTTTCCACCTCCGAAATGGCGTCTAGCGTCCCGAGGGTTTGCTACGTCGGGTTACTACCCAAAATGCTATCACCGATGCTGCAAACCCTCTGTAGGCGGCGGATTATGCCTCTTTATTCAGAGACGACCATGGACGGGAGTCCCTTTGAACTTCCCCCGAACTGTATTAATGCACTAAATAGGAATAAGGCGTCACAGTAGTTATCCTTCAATATTCAACGCTTTATTAATAGTTTCTTGAATAAGCGGGCTACAGCATTTACCTAAAGGATTGTTGATCTCACACTTTCCGTTCTTCATTGCTCCTGTAAGTCTAATAATATCCTTCAAATCTTTTGCTCCATCATTAAGAACAGCATTTATAATTTGTTGCTCTGTAACTTGGTTGCAATAGCATATATATTTAGGGTCTCCATCTTTTTTAAACCATATTGGCACTTTTACCTGCTGTTTAGTATATGATATGCCTAAATCTGAATTAAAATAGACAACATTACATTGTTCATTCATGCAAATAAAATAAGTATTATCTTTTATTTGGTCTGCAAATTCATCAATAACTAAATGTTTTACAGTAAGGTTTTTTACCACTATTCCTTCACTATTACATACAGGGCAGAGGTTATTATTCCCTACTACACGAGTAGAGCCCTGTTCACTTGCTCAACAGGTTTTGTTTAACTCTAGTTCTTGCAAAATATGTCATCCCTTCTAAATTTATTTAAAGTATTAAAATTACAATTTATAAAATTATTAACTGAACATAATAAGAAAATATGAATTACCCTCTTGGATAATACATGATTACTAACACTCCAATAAGTGCTATAGTCCCTCCGATTAAGTCAAACTTATCTGGAAGAACATTATCTATTTTCCATCCCCACAGAATTGAAAGTACAATAAATATTCCACCATATGCGGCATATACTCGTCCAAAACTGGCACTAGGTGGTTGTAATGTTGGTATTACTCCATAAATGATTAAGGTTATAGCTCCAATTAAACCGTACCATATACTTTTCCCATCTCTTAACCATAACCATACGAGATATCCACCACCTATTTCAAATACCCCAGCTAAAATAAAATAAAAGATTGATTTAAGTATTTCCATTAAATAGTTCCTTTCTTTGTTTTTAAATTAATACACATTATCGTACTGTTGTGCCACAAGTTATTAACTAATTATACCATAAATATCAAATGAATTTTTTTCAACGAACTAAGCTGCTACCATGTGGGCGGCTTTTTTGTATTCAAAGTTAATAAAGATCTGTAACTATATCTCTTAGAAAGGATGTGATACCCATGCCGATGGTGGCAACACAGAGGCCCTACACCCTGTTTGTTGTGCCCGATGACGAGCCGACAAATCCGCGCGAGGAATGGGACAATTTCGGTACAATGGTTTGCTTCCACAGGCGCTACACGCTGGGCGACGAACATCACTACGACGACGCGGAAGAGTTCTTTCAAAAACTGGTGCAGGAGAGTATCCTGGATCAAGATGTTATTTCCTATATTAAGAATGGCAATGTGGATGGTTTGAAGCTGGAATATAACAAGTCCACTCATGAATGGGAGCTTAATTCATACTCTGATTTTTTCAAGAAGTGGTATACCGAATATACCCTCTCCGCACCGTTAAAAGGCAGCGAAACGGAACTGAGCGAAGCGATTTTCGGACAAATGCAGTGGCAGGATTTGAGGACTCTAGCTGAAAAAGCATACTGTATCCTGCCTGTCTACATGTACGACCATAGCGGCTTGACGGTAAATACCACCGGATTTAGCTGCCCTTGGGACAGCGGACTTTTAGGGTGGATTTATGCTCCCCACGATAAGATAAAGGAGGAATTTGAAGAGGTTACCCCTGAAACCGTTAAAAAGGCTGAAAAGCTGTTGGACGGTGAAGTAAAAGACTATGACTACTACCTTACCGGCCAATGCTATGGCTTCAGGCTGTATAAACAGGAAGAAGAAATAGATAGTTGCTGGGGTTTCCTGGGCGATTTCAGGGACGTGCAGGCCAGTATCAAAGAACACCTGCCCGATGAATGCAAGGACATTGTGGAAATTCTGCAAGACCGTTGGGACAACGCCAGCGTGGAGGATATCCTGGAGGAAATTCAGGAAAACGAAGAGAAGGACGAGCTTGATTGCGGCTTTGATGATGAGCTTACCGATGAAATGGAAATGTAGGTGGGACATGTGTTGAGACGACCGTTCATTTATATAATAAAAATATGGGAGACAACTAAGTCTCCCATGTAATAGAACTTCTGATTTATTAAGAAAACGCCATCTATGCTCAATTTATACTGCAATTTTGGAATCTGCAAAATACATCTCAATGAACACTTACCGCTTATTTGAACGTTAGAAGCTGGCTTGGATCAACGTCAAGAGCTTGCGCTATCCTAAATATAGAAATGATAGATACACCATAGACAGAGGTGCTTTCGAGGTGGCTAATGGTGGTATAACTTAAATCTGATTTTTCGGCAAGTTCATTTTGACTGAGACCTCGTTGTTTCCGAAAAAATTGGATTTTGAACCCGATGTTTCTTAGAAATTGCTTTTCTTCCGCTGAGTACGACTTGCTTTTGCTGGGGGGCATTATGATTCCTCCATTTTTAGATAAAACAATATTTTATACCATTTTATCTAAAACAAAATTGCAATCATACGCAATTATAAGGTATAATGTTGTAGTTACATTGCAATTTGGAAATGTCTGTATATTAATATTTCCCAAATAGCCGATTTGATAGATAAAATTAATTCATTTTAGAGAGGAGTGGATATAATGCTTAATATTGCTATATGTGACGACAGGCCCATCCAGCGGAAACTTCTAAATTTACTGGTTCATGAGTATGAGGAACAAAATGGAGTGCGCTTTAATCTTTATGAATTCGAGAGTGGGGAAGAAATTATTGAGAAATTTGATGAAAATAAAAAATTTTTCGATCTTTTCTTTCTGGACAACTTTATGAAAAAGCTGACCGGACTTCATACCGCTTTAAGGATTCGCGAGGAAAACACATCGTGTCACATTGTTTTTGTAACGGCATCCGATAAGCAACTGCAACTTGCTTTTATGGCAGCTTCACCGCTTGAGATACTGTTCAAACCGCTCCAACAAGAAGATATAAATAAAATATTTAGATAAGGTATTGGTCGGAAAAGTTGGTGAAAGGCCGTAGCGGATAGGGGAAAAGGGATAAAAAGACGATAAATCAAAGGCAGGTGCTCCATAGCTCATGGAACTCCTGCCTTCTTATTATTTAGGCTAACATACTTAGTTCTCTCTTTCCCCCTGCAGAAATCGAAAAAGAACTGGAGGCGGACTAATGGCAACAAGTGTCAGGTTCCAGCTTCAAGCTTTATGAAAGGAAGGAAGAATATAATGTCTGAAACAAATCTAAGCATTTTCGATAAAGCAATCGCAATCATACACAACACGCAAGACGGCAATCTGCTCTGTCCAACTCATTTAAAGCTTACCGAAATGGCTGTGAACGGTTTTTTGAATGACAGAGGCATCGAGGCATTTAACAAGCTGTATGAGGAAGTTATAAGAGGCGAATATAAACAGCCGTTTCTTCACGGCGTCGAACACATGACGCAGGACCATGAGGGATACATCCTGTTCAAAGGGAAAGCAGTTGAGCATTATTCAAGCCCGTGGATACATTCACATGACGCCAGAAATTCGCTTTTAAAGATTCAACAGCAATGCCTGTTTCTGGAGAGTAAGGGCATTACACCTGACAGTATGAACATTGTATGGCGCTGGAAAGATGATAACGAATTCGGCGAGTACCAAAAAGCAAAGTTAGACGATTTGATTACCGCAGACAACAGTAAAATTGTATTTTCTGAAATCACCTTGGACAACAACGACAGTCAGATCGTAACCTTTTTTATGCCTGGAAATCCCCATGACACGATGATTTATAACACAGATGATTACATCGACTTTATGGAGCGCCACTGCGACAACGGCGGAAAAGACTTCTTTATTCAGTCCCATACCTTTTCCTATGGTAAAGGTGAAGAACGGGAAGCAGGAGAGGATGAGATGAAAATCATCCTCTCCTGCTTCGATTATCTGAAAGGCAAAGACCTTTTGAAAGCAGAAGCCGTCAGTGAATATGGCTCAAAGGGATACAGCCGTTTTTATGAAGATGATCCCGAGCTTTCAGAGGAACAGGAGGAGTACGATGATGAGATTTGAGAATGTGGATGTGATAGACACCCTTCGGAAAATCATGCAGCACAACACGGAGCATTACCAGTCGGATTTTGAATATGACATCGCAAGACTGCAAAGAGCCGCGGAGGACAGCCGCGGCAGCCGACATTTCCTTTGGCTGTCCCGTGGGTTCGGCACCTGGTGTTTTGAAGAACGGGACGTCTATATCCGAAACACCCACGCCTTTAACACCTGGGACTATTACAATCATTCCAGCGAAAACGTCAAAGCCTTCGCGGTAGAGATCGAAGCCTTGCAGGGCAAAACTGTCGTCGGCCATGTTTTTGAGCTGGACTACAAAACGCATATTGAGGATGTGCGGAAAAACTGCTTCAACGCACAGGCGGTTGAGGCGGTTTTCAAGCATCCCGACAGCAACAACGGATACATCCGCAGGTTTGACATTGACGAATATAACACTAACTGGTACAGCATCGGCCAGCGTTACGGTGAGATTGAAGCCCTGCGCTATGAGGTGGGTGATGAACAGCGGCTGCAGGATGTTTTGTGCAAGGCAAGGCAGATACGGATAATGAATACCGCCGCCGGAAGCCTGGACAGATACATTGCTGCCATGGTAAAGGAACGCTTTTACAGCTACGGCTACACCCGTGACGATATGGTATTCACCATACCCAGAGATGTTTTTGACGCCCTGAAGCATAAGGTTCCTGTTTACATGCTGTCCAAAGACAACATCAGGGAGCCTGTCACCAGCACCGATGAAATCAGCTATCACCTCTTTCACAAGGGTATTTTTGGTATGGTGCCGGAAGACAAACGGCTGCTGGAATACCTGTTGGCTCTGCCTGAAAACCGGGCAGAGCTTTTTAATTGGACAGAGTTAAATCAAATTTACGTTCTGGCCATTGCCGCCGGTCAGTCGGGGGATATGGATAAAGCTGAGCTTAAAACCATAGAAACCATCATCTATAAGCTGGACAAGGCGCTTCCTGCCCCTCTTGAACCTGCGGAAAATGTGCGGGAGATTGATCACGAACTGGAGGTGTGACGCAGCCTATGGCACAAACGGCAACGAAACCCCTTCGCTTCACCGAGGAACAGATCGAACAGGCCAACCGGGTCAGCCTGGTTGAGCTTGCTCAGCAGTATGGCTTCAAGCTGGAAAAGGGAGGGCGCAAAGCCTTCCATGCCCAAAATTCCGGCGGTCTCTACATCTTCAAGGACAGCAACCGCTTTTACCACTGGACCTCTAATTCAAAGGGCGGTGCCATTGATTTTGTGATGAAGTATGACGGCAAAACCTTTACCGAAGCGGTGGCACAGTTAATTGGCGAAAGCTACGAGCCGTATGTCCGGGAGCGTATCCCCTACGTAAAAGCAGAAAAAGGTCCCCTTGTCCTACCCGACAAGGCCGCCAACTTCAAACGGGCCTATTGGTATCTGGTGAGCATCCGGGGAATTGCACCGGAGGTTGTCTCTCTGCTGATGAACGGGCGGAAAATCTACCAGGAAGCGAAATACGGCAACTGCGTGTTTGTCGGCTATGACAGGGACAAAAACCCGAAATACTGCTCTATGCGGGCGGCCCGCAAGGAAAGCGATTTTAAGCAGGATAAAGAGAATTCCGACAAGAGCTACCCCTTCTATATAGAGGGCAAAAATGATACCGTCATCGTTTCCGAAAGCCCTATCGACCTGATGAGCCATGCCACCCTTGCCAAAATGCATGGTCTGGACTGGAAGCAGGATCACCGCCTATCCCTCGGCTGCACCTGGGACGGAGCACTGGAACGATACCTGAAAGACCACCCTGAAATCAAAAGAATCGTCTTTGCCCTGGACAACGACTTCAACACAAGGGATAAGGACGGCAAGCGGGCTCCCAATTACGGTCAGGTGGCTGCCGAGAAATACTGCGGCAAATACGGCGAACAGGGCTATGCCTGCGCTATCCACCGGCCCCATCTCAAGGACTTCAACCAGGACCTTACAGAAATCCGCAAGGGCAAAAGCCCAAAGGAACTGGACGCCATGCGGGTTTCCATTCTGGAAGCCGAATTTGAACGCGAGGCACGGGACGAGCCGGAGGAAGAATCGGAGGACGAACTGGAACCCTGACTGATTTTCTTTTCATTGGTACACCCCTTCCCCATTCGGGGAAGCCCGAAACGAGAAAAACGAAGGTCGCAAGACCCTCGTTTTTTTCAGTTAAGGCAGGAATAGATTTGTTGAACAAATCGTCAAAACGGCTTGCCGACAGTGTCGGCAACGTTGTTAAAACCCTATATAGATTGTTAGTTTTTTGTTAAAGCGAAAGGCGGTGTTCATGGAACGCTGGCAGTTGGTACAGCGCCAGAGTCTCCCGCTTGAAGCAAAGATAATATTAACAGAGCAAAGAATCCGGGAGTGGGTGGATTACTATGGCATTTACGGAACCTATGTAAGCTATTCCGGCGGCAAGGATTCCACTGTACTCCTGGATATTTGCCGCCGCTTGTATCCGTCCATGACGGCGGCGTTTTGTGATACAGGCCTGGAGTATCCCGAAGTGCGGGAGCATGTAAAGCAGATGCCCAACGTGGAATGGTTGAAACCTAAAGTCCCTTTTAAAGAAGTTTTGCAGAAATACGGCTATCCCATTATCTCCAAGGAGTATGCCGACTATATCCACCGGTTGCAGCGGTCGCCGGACAATGAAGCGATCCGCAATAAAGTGATTAACGGGATCTGTGTCAGCGGACGGCCAACCAGCTTTAAGCTCCCGCAAAAGTGGCATTATCTCATTGACAGCGGAATTAAAATCAGCGCGGACTGCTGCGGAGTAATGAAGAAATCGCCGCTGAAATCGTTTGAAAAGAAAAACGGCGTGTTTCCCATTCTTGGTATTATGGCGGCTGAGAGCAAACGCCGGGAACAGAATTATCTGAAAGACGGCTGCAACGCCTTCAAGCTGAAGCGGCCCCAGTCCCGCCCCATCTCCATCTGGACGGAACAGGATGTTTTACAGTATATCGTCATAGAAAAGCTGCCCATTGCTAAATGCTACGGCGAAGTCGTACCAGCAAGCAGGCAGCTTTCTTTATTTGAACCTCCTCTGCTGGAAACGACCCTGTGCAAGCGTACCGGCTGCATCTTCTGCGGTTTTGGCTGCCATCTTGAGAAAGAGCCGAACCGATTTCAACGGCTGAAAGTGACGCACCCGAAGCTTTGGGAGTATTGCATGAAGCCTGTGGAAACAGGCGGGCTGGGGATGAGGCCGGTGTTGTTTGCCTATGGCGTAAAAATCGAATAAACCAAAGGAGTTTTCACGATGATGGAACAAGAACCTGCAATCAATCAAAAGGACTATGAAAGGGCTTCCCAACTTTTAGGGAGGCTCTTCGACGTTGATTCGGATATTACGGAACAAATCAACAGATGCCTCCAAGATTACGGAGCCAATGGATTTTTCAGAAACCTTGAGAGCTTCGATTTTTCAGAAGATGTTTTTGAAAAGCTGAAGGCTGTCAGAATGGTGCTGGTTGGAATGGGCGAAGAAGCAGTACCCGATTTACAAAAGCTTGAAAAGCCGGGAGGGGGTGCAAAACTGTGAAGAAAAACTATGATGAGGCTCACGCCTCCAACTTCATAAAAGGTATCACCCGCCTTACGGGAATTGCCGAAAGCAAGCTGAAAAAATATGCGGCTGAAAACAATCTCTTCAATGTGCTGGAGCACCCCAAGACCATTGACCCTAACAAACAGCAGCTTGAAAAGATTCATGTCCTGAACGAATTCATCTCTGCTTATCGGCTCCTCAAGCTACAGGAGAACGAAAACAAGCTGGTACTTGATTCCTCTAAGGTGGCGGGAGAATACTTTGCATCCTTATTGGGCGGCATTAAGGATAGGGAGAAGTTTATGGTTGCTTTTCTGGATACCGGCAACAACATCATCGAGACCAGGATCTTCTCCGAGGGAAGCATCGGAGAAGCAGCCGTTTATCCGAGAATGATCTTGAAAGCGGCCCTTGACTGCGATTGCACGTCCATCCTCCTGGCACACAATCATCCTGGGGGAAGTCGGATTCCATCAATTCAGGACAGGGATATAACCAAAAGACTGATATCCATTTTTGCGCCGCTCCAGATCAGCGTATTGGACCATATTATTGTCGCCAATAGCCAATATCACTCCATGGCCGAGATGGAGGGTATGCCGCAGCCCTCCAGGGATGTAAGCTACGATGCTATCCCTCTGGATAACAATAAGGCGCTCGGGGAGGATAAAGCAGATTTTCATGCAGACATTTCGGATTTTGATGAATCAGACCTGGATGAGTTTAATCTTATAGAACCGGACGACAAGGAGGATGAGGATGAATGGGAGCTTTGATTGACAAATAATAAGGAAAGGAGCGTGTCCTATGGCGAAAGCCAGCAAACAACAGGACGAAAAAATCACTACGTCCATTTATCTTACAAAACAGATGTGCGGCGAAATTGATAAGAAGGCGGACAGAGAGCATATTTCCCGCAACGAGCAAATCCGCAAGTATATAGAAAAGGGCCTGGCGATTGAAAGCTACGAGGAAAACATCGACCTCATCACCGCCATTATCCACCAGGAAATCGACGTGTCTATCAAGGCGCTGGGCAACCGCCTGGCCGGAATGATCAACCGCATGACCATCATCTCGGCGGCGGGCTACTATGCCAATATTGCTCTAATTGCCGACCTCATCGACACCGACCGCTATTCTTCCTTTGAAAAAATCGAACGCCTGGCCCGGAAACGCGCCCTGGCCTATGCCAACCTGAAAAGCGGCGACGCGCTTAAAGCCTTTCTGGATGACGAGGAAATGAAAAAGGCGGTCAGCGAGCTCAAGGGAGGAACCCCGGCCTATGTCGATTTTGATGTATAAGCAGCGGTTTAGAAATCCCAATTACCGAAAAACCCCTAAATGCAACTATGCCCATATCGGTTATATCGCCACCCGCCCCGGCGCCTCCAAAAACGAGGGAATGCGGCATGGATTGTTCGGCAAGCTTTCTCCCGGCAAGCTTGAGGAGTTTGAAACCTGGCAGGAAGTCGCCAGAGAGGTCCGGGAGCTGTCATATAAAAAAGTCAACATCTTCCGCAGCATCATTTCTTTTGCCCCTGAGACCGCTGCGGAATTGGGGTTGAACGACCACAAGGCATGGGAGCAGTACATCGAGCGGCATATCCAAACCCTAGCGCAGAAAAACGGCATCAGCGTAAAAAACCTGTCCTGGGTATGCGCTCACCACAACGAGCGCAGCCATCCCCATAGCCACATTGCCTTTTGGGACAAAAACCAAAGGCTGATGAAAAACTACGTTCACCCCAAAATTCCCGACAGTATCCGCATCCAGCTGATCAAGGAAACCTTTGCGGACAAGATCGAGCAGTATTGCAGGGTGAAGGACAAAGCCAAAGGCGACATCAAGGCCGTCACCGATGAATTGGTATCCGAATTTGATGAGTACGTCAGGGTGGCTCATCCGAAGGAATACAAACGGTTAAAGGAGCTGGTGGGACGGATTGACGCGGACGAATTGGGTGCGGCTCCCATGGACGGCATCCTAGGAGACGCCGATTTATCTCCGCTGATTGTCAAACTGTTCGACCTGAAAGATAAAATGCCGAAGAAAGGCCGCCTATATTACAAGCTGCTGCCCGAAGAAGTCAAAGCCGAGGTTGACGCCTTTATTGACCAACTGAAAAACGGCAACGAGTATATCCGCAGCCTGATCGACGATTACGCGGACAGCAGGTGCGCCCTGGCAATGCTCTACGACACCGACCCTGAGAATACGGAAAAGTACCGGCAAAAGGCGGTCAAGGAAGCGGAAAAGCTGATTGCCAACAAACTGCTGGGCGTGCTAAAATCCATGCTGAACAAGGAACGGGAATTGTCCCATATGGAGTACACCGAGGCTAGGAAGCATTACTATACCGAGCAGATGATCTGTGAAATCCTGATGATGCTGGAACAGAACATCGTAAGCCTTGATACGGAATATGACGACAAGCAGAAAACTATGAGCACCGAGCTATCAAAGGCGGCAAAAAAGGAATGGTACTTGCGGCATAAAGACAGGGGCATGGAACGGTAATGAAGCTTTAATGAATCAGGATAAAATCTAAAGAAGAACCGGAGCTCTAAACCCGGACAAAGAACCACTTTTTTTTGATTATTTTATTATGGGAGATGAGGACATGGATAGGGAACTTCAAGCAATATTAAAGCCCTATGACAAATGGGATAATGACGTAGATGAAGAAACGAATCTGCGGGCAAAGGAAGCATTACATGGTTTTTACAAAACTTTATTGAACCGAACACCGGCAACAAACTATGAAAAAGATAATATAGCGCATTTTCGATATCTGCATTTTTTTGTAGAAGTCAAAAAAGCATTTGAGGAAGAAAAGTATTTGAGAGTATGTAATGAATTGCTTTCCCTCATGCATTATGTACCTTTTTTCCAGAAAAGAGTTTATAATAATACCGTGAAAATTCTGGAAACCTTTTTACAGATTGAGGAGAACGATAGATGTTAAGAAACTTTTGGGGAAAGATTCTGGGTAAAGAAGATGTGCAGAAACCGGAACAATCTGGCTGGGAATTCAATTATGCCATGGACTTTGTACGGCAAACCCTACAATATGAGCAGAGCAAACAGGATCAGATTGTCATCTTGGAATATATGTTGGGAATCATTAAGGAAGACTTGAAAAATGATTTACTGACGACAATTCTCTATAACAAAGAGAACTTCGATAAGAAAATCAGTCATCCATTTCCCATATATTATGAAGATGAAGCAGGAAACAAAATCTGGGCTAAACCAGATGAAGAGAAAATGAAAAAGGTTGATTTAGCGAATGACTGCGTTTTGGTTTTAGCCTGGCATAGGGATAGAATGAGAAATATCATAAAAATTATAGCTAAGAACTCATTTGAATATATTAAAGGAAACCATTTAGCGTATTATTATACGGGTGCAGATCTATGCTTTGCATACAATGGCACTCACTCTATATCAGCAGGCATTGGGCATAAAAAAGGATTTATTGAAGCAAAAACAATTGATATAATTCCAATGTTTGACCATGTTTACACGGATGGGGACTGCTGGTACAACCAGCACAACGGGAATAAGCTCAGAGAATTATATGACTTTCGGGTGGGGGTTATTTATGAGATTTCCAAGATTAAATACAGGCTTGAAAATGAAGAAGATACTGCCGAGCTGGGATGAAGGCCAATCCGCCAAACAGACAGAACAAAAAAGGAGATGATTTCAAGACAGATCGCAGGAATAACTATCACGAGTATCTGAATATGATCTTTACTGTAAAAACATGGCAATGTATAATAACTGTAAGAATATCTTCTACTTGTGGCGACAAGACTATCTCATCCAGAGAGGTCCATGTTGATCTGCTGACAACCGATGCTTTGAGTGAAAGCTTCTTAAAAAAATTCACGGTGAAGAAGTGCTGTTCTATGCTGAAGAAGATAGCATTGCCGTGAGTAATTTCCGGAATTGATTGTGGATTTTGAAACAGGCTTTGGAAAGTAGCTGATTTGATAGAAATGGGGGGGGCTCAAAAATGCACACGCCAACAACTATCAATAAAATAGTTGCCCTATTGGCAAATAAAGCGAAAGAAATTGCCAGTGATAAACTTGTTAAAGTTATACTATACGGTTCCTATGCGCGTGGCGATTATGAAGAATGGTCGGACATTGATGTCATGGTCCTTGTCAATGGCGATGATCATACAACTAAACTTTTTGAACAGGAGCTGTGGAAATACTGTAATGATTTAGAACTAAACTATGATGTTGTCCTATCCGTCATAGTAAAGGACTATAATCATTTCCAAAACTGGAAAAATGTATTGCCTTTCTATGCAAACGTGCAAAACGAGGGAGTTGTAGTTAATGCCTGATTATAGTAAAGAAGAATTATCACGGTATAGGCTGCAAAAGGCTAAAGAGGATTTAGAAACAGCAAAACATGATTTTAGTGCCGGTCATTTTTTAGCCTGTATAAACAGGGCTTATTACTCCATGTTCCACACCATTCGCGCCTTATTGATTCTCGACGGTATGGATTTTAAGAAACACTCTGCAGTTATTGCAAATTTTCGAAAGAACTATATTAAAACCGGTGTTTTTGACTCCACCTACTCCAGCATGATTGGGGATGCCAGCAGGCTCAGAGAGAAAAGCGACTATGATGATTTTATACAAATCAGCCAGGAAGAAGCAAAAAGCCAGATTGATAACGCGGTAGCTTTTTACAATACCATGCAACCTTTCATCATGCAGAAAACAGAGCAAAGAGAGCTAACGGCTGATCAGACAAATGAAGAAGAACTGGAACGATAAATTTTTATACAAAATATGCCCTGGCGCAAAAGCCGGGGTATTTTTATTTTTTAAAACGTGAAAAAATGCGAGAGCAATTGCGAAGGGAGTGATACTTGCCATGAAAGAACTGAGCGAACCGCTTTTTAGAGCGTTTGTCAGGAGGGTGCAGAAGCTGGGTTATACGGACTTGAAAAATATGACCCAAAGGCTTGAAAAGCTTGTTGTTGACATGCAGCTCAAGAATCGGAGCTTGAACAGGAATCCGAAAACGAATTGGAGGTGTGACCATGCGCAGCAAGATTGATTTTTACAAGCAGTTTTTTGAGCAGCTTTCCAGGCGGGGCTTTGAGGTGAAGCGTTCCGATTCCTCCGACTACCTTGCCGACATCTACTATAAAAAGCAGCTTATTGCCTTTTACACTAAAGCCGACACCATTGAGAAAAATCCCTTTGTAGCGGTCAAGGACAAGGTTTTGAATCTCATCAACGATACTGCGAGGACCACGGCGGTCAGAGCTGGTATTTGCTCCGAGCGCCCCTTCACCGACGCCAATGAAAAACTCCCCAACGGCTCCTACAAGCTGGCCGAGTACAACGGCGTGGTGCTGTCCTGCAAATTCCACCATCTGTTTGACTATGTGTTTTCCACCTACCGCCTAGGCCCCGAAAACGACCAGGCGGTGCAGCGGCAGTTTTTCTACAACAAGGAGGCCGCCACACAGAATTTTGCCATCCGAAGCGGCTTGGTGGACGAAAAGGCTCTGTTTTCCGAAACCGAACTGATGGTGCTTCACTCTAACCTGGTAAAGCTGACGCTGCTGGACAACAATCTTGCCAATGACGACATGATTTCCGTCGGGCAGATGATTGACAAAATCGAGGACATTGTGCCCGAACTCAAAGGCCGGGACTATGACTTCGACTTTGAGGGCGAATTCCGGCAGGACATGGATGCGGAGATTGGAGGGTGACGCATGGGCAGCAAAAGAAACCAGGCCATTGCCATAGCGCGGTTTTTGGCCTATAAGAACGATTTGAACAAGCGGCTGGAGGCCATGACAGACGAGCAGTATTTGAAAAAGCCCATTGGTCTTGAGGTGGGGCAGTATGTGGAGGATCTGTTGAAATACTGCACCGAAAGTACGGTGGATACGGTGTTAAAGCATCAGGACGATTTGATTTTGCGGCTGGGCGAGGACTATCTGAGCATTGTCGCCTTTATGCCGTATGCGGAGGGAGGCGGAATCCATGCCGGACAGCAGGCCCAACGCTAACCTATGGGGCAATATCATCTCCTGTGGCGAAATCGCCTTCGGCATCTATGAGATTGTGGGCGACAAAAACAAGGGCATTATGATCTCAAAGGCGGACGCCAAAAAAATACTGCCCGAAGCGGTTGCCGCCAGGGGTGAACCGGAGGGTGAAAACCTGTGCTTTACCGATGAGCTTTCCACTTCCCTGGTGGGAGACGAGCTGGTCCGGCAGGGACTGGTCACCGACCCGGAGTTTATTGCAAGGCAGGAAGCCCTGAAGCAGCTTGATGACGCGGAATACGATACGGGTTTTGAAACCTTCAACGAGATCGAATTTGAACTGGAACTGTGAGGTGAGGATAACATTCCCGAACAGCGGGATAAGGGCTTAATAATGGGACTTGCGCTTTTAAGGCGGTGCGATGAAGTGTGGTGCTGCGGGGACGAAATTACGCAAGGTATGCAGGGTGAGATAGATCTGGCGACAAAACTGAATATTCCCATCGTTTATGTCCTGGATCATCACAGGGAGGAGGGGTTGAAGATAAGACAGGAAAACAAGGCTCTCGATACAGAGGATTGCATTCCCAGGAGCAATGAAATGGATTACGAGGACAAAATTTTGGTACTGAATCCCGAAGTCTTGATTAAGAGCCGCCGCACGGCTGAAAACAGCTTATGGATCGCCTATAACGGTTTTGGCTGCACCTACGGGGCAAGAGGCCAGGCGGTTTATGCCAAAAGCCTGTTTTCAGGACAGGAATGCCGCTGGGAACGCGCGGATTTTCTTGGCATCGTCAGGCCGGAAAGCTTAAAGCAGTGGCTTGAAAACACGCCTGTAAAAAATGAAATCGCTGAAACGCTGATAAACGAACAGGAGCAGAACCTGGAGATGATGCTATGAAAACAAGAGCCAAACTGATGATCTGCTCCCTGATATTTTTGACTGGCGGTTTTGTCAATCTCTTTTTCTCAACCGCCCTTCATGGGCTGCTGTCAAGGCAGATGACGGTATTGAAGCTGCTGCCCATCGGTGAATGCCTTGCCAGCCTTTTTTCAAGCAAACAGCATTTTCTTCTTTATCTTTGCTTGCAGGGCTTCATACTGATTCTGGCGGTGATGTACTTTCTCACTAACCTGCGGCCCTATCAGTCGGATTTGACGGAAATTACCCCGGATATCAAAACACCCGTTGCGGTGGGGCAGTACCAGCACGGCTCGGCGCGATGGCTCAAAGACGGGGAAAAGGACAAAGCCTTTGCAAGCTTTGCCTTAAATCCCCACAACAAGGTTATCAAGGCGCTTATCAAAGGCGGCTATGATAATATAGACTTCCTAAAAAACAAGAAGGAGAAGGAAAAGGAGGTTGAGGACGATATTTCATCCTAAGACAATCCCTAAACCAAAACCGGAACCCGATAAAGACGCCGCCTTTGCTTTACGCGAGGGCGGCGTTGTGATTGGCATGAAAAAGGAGGGCGATAACGAGCACATCTATTATGTGGGCGAGGACAGCCATCTGCTGTGTATCGGCGCTACCCGGAGCGGCAAAACCCGCAACCTAGTGGTGCAGTCCATCTGCACCCTGGGATTGGCCGGAGAATCCATCGTGGTCAGTGACCCGAAAGCGGAGTTGTACGACTACACCGCGGAATTTCTCGAAAAACTCGGCTACCGGGTGTTGGTGCTGGATTTCAAAACCCCGTCCAAAAGTATGCGCTATAACCTGTTGCAGCCTATTATCAATGCGGTCAACCATGACGACACCGACAGGGCGGAAATTCTGGCCTGGGATCTGACCAACAACTTTGTCGGTAAGCCGGAAGGCGAAAAAATCTGGACAAACGGCGAATGCTCCATCATCGCCGCTGCCATCCTCTGCGTGGTGTGCGACAACAGGCGCCGGCCCGATTACCAGAACCTCACCAATGTCTACTGGTTTATCGCCGAAATGGTGAAGATGATCGGGAACAAAATGCCCCTCTTAGAGTACGTCAAAAAACTTCCACCCTCACATCCCGCCAAGGCGCTGCTTTCCATTTCCGATGTGGCGCCGTCAAGGACAAGGGGCAGCTTCTACACCTCCGCATTGACAACCCTCAGATTGTTCACTTCAAGATCCATCTATTCCATCACCCATACCAGCGACTTTGAATTGCAGGACATCGGGCAGGAAAAGCAGGCATTGTTCATCATATTGCCGGACGAAAAGACCACTTTTTATCCTGTAGCCTCTCTCATCGTGTCGCAGCAGTATGAGCTTTTGGCAAATCTGGCAGATACAAGAGGTGGACGGCTCAAGCAGCGGGTCAACTTCATGCTGGACGAATTCGGAAATTTCACCACCATAAGTGATTTTACGAACAAACTCACAGTCGGCGGCGGGCGCGGGATGCGGTTCAACCTGTTTATTCAGTCCTTCTCCCAACTGAAAGAAAAGTACGATGTGAACATCTCGGATACCATCAAGGCCAACTGCCAGACCTGGGTTTATCTACAGGCTGATGACCTGGACACCCTGCGAGAGATCAGCGAAAAGCTGGGGACCTACACCGTTTCCAGCTATCAGCTATCGGCCAATCACGCGAAGTACACCACCCCGTCAAGCTCCCACAGCATAAGCCTGATTGAGCGCAAGCTTTTGAATGTGGACGAAGTGCGGCGGGTTACCCGTCCCTACCAGATCGTCACGTCCCGGACCCATCCCGCTATCATGTATTCCCCCGACCTGTCGGAGTGGTATTTCAACAAAATGCTGGGCCTGGGGGATAAGGAGCATAACCGGAAGCTGCGGGAGGAACGGGAGCAGAAACGCCCGGTCGTCACCGACGTGGGCAAGGAAATCGCCCTGTGGAATATCTGGGTCTACTATCAAAAGGACATCATGCGCAAGCTCCAGCAAAAGGCCGCGGAGGGTAAAGGCCAATCAGTGGTCAGTGAAGCGGATATGGATTAAGGAAGGAGGATTTTATGAAACCGAAAAAAGCAACAAAAAAGGCCGCAAGGCTTTTAAGGAAAGTCTGGGTCTCCGCTGCCGTCTTAGTAACAACGTCAATGATGGCGGTTCCGGCTTACGCCGCTGACGGCGTTCAAGGCAGCAAGATTGTCACGGGGACGGAAAAGCTGATCGGCGATGTCACCACATGGCTGATGGTGCTGGCTCCAGTGGTGGCGGGCCTGCTAATCATCTATTTCTTCATCCGCCGCAGTGCCGCCGACGAGATGGACACGAAAAAGTGGAACAACCGTATTGTGGTTGCCATTGTGTCCTGTATCGGTGCCGTACTCGGTTCGGCAACTTTGAATCTGATTATCGGTTACTACAAGTAGCCCAGGCGGAAATCTGAAAAAGCAGTGTTTTGTACACTGCTTTTATCAAACATATTGAAGGAGGATTTTTCTATGCAAAACCTTATTAATAAGGTACAGGTAAAAACGGCGGTGGCTATTGTCAGGGCGAAGGCCGCCCTTTCCAACCGGAGCGGCCAGGGAGCCCTTGACACGGCTATTCAAGTACTAATTTCGATTGTATTGGGAGCCCTTATCCTTGGCGGCCTGTATCTTATATTAAATGCTACAGTGCTCCCCACCATCACGGACCGCATCAAGGATATGTTTAACTATCATGGATGATTGCCAGCAGTAGAATTATTGTATCTGATCGCAGGGGCACGTTGCTCCTGCCTATTTTATTTTACGGAGGATTTTGAAAATGAAGATTAAAGCTGAAATCAGGAGCATTTTTCAGGACAGCGGCAAGTTGAAAGCCGTATCCAACCTTGTGATCGAGGACTGCTTCGTCGTGAAAAACGTGCGGGTGATCGACGGCAAAAACGGCCTGTTTGTGTCCATGCCGAGCCGTCAAAACGCTGACGGCAAATATTCCGACATCTGCTTCCCCATCCGATCCGAGGTCCGGGAGCAAATCGAAAAAGAGGTACTGGACGCTTACCATGAGGCGCTTGCAAAGGGCAAACAGGCCGGTGACGGAACGGACAGCGACGCTTCGTAAAGCAAAATCCTAGAGGGAGTGCTGCGCTGTGCGGTACTCCCCCGAAAGGGAGGGGAAACCAATTTGGAAGTGCTCCTGGTATTGCTTATCGTCGCGCTGTTAAACGGAGCCATAGCCTATATCAACGACCTTTTGACAGGGATTGTGCCCATGACCCTGTATGCGGAGCAGTACATGACCACCGTGTCCGGCTCCAATATCGCGGATACGCTTTTTAATATCCTGTTCGGCTTCGGCGTGTCTCTCATCGTATTGAAGTTTCTTAAAAAAGGCTTTGAAACCTATATACTTTGGAGCGACGGCGATGCGGACGAAGAACCCCTTTCCCTGCTGACCAACTTTTTTAAGGCGCTGGCGGTGGCCGTCTGCTTTCCCACCCTGTATCAGTGGATGGCAGACATTATAGAGGATATGACCAACCAACTGCTGACAGCCATCGGTGTAACAACGAATTACGGTTGGCAGGCATGGGTGAATGGTATTTCCTCCATGGGCCTTGTGACAGCTATCTTCGGGCTGATTTTTATCATCTGCTATTTCATGCTGTACTTCCAGTTTCTCATGCGGGGCCTTGAAATCTTTATCCTGCGGGTGGGGGTTCCCCTTGCCTGCGTGGGACTCCTGGACAACGACAAAGGCGTTTTCAAGGCGTATCTCAACAAGTTTTTCCAGTCCATGCTGGCCGTGGTGGTGCAGATTGTCCTCTCCAAGCTCGGCGTGGGGCTAATGCTCAACATGCACGTCTTTTGGGGCCTGGCCTGCATGATGCTTGCCATCCGGACGCCGCGCTTCTTGCAGGACTTCCTCATCACGACGGGCGGCGGTGGTGGCGGGGTTATCAACAATGTGTACCATTCCGTAAGGCTGATCGGCATGGCGCAAAAATTAGCGAAGTAAAGGCGGTGGATGGATATTGGTTACGATGGACGACATTTCCAAGGCGATTATCATCCTTGTCCGCCTGGGCGCCGTCGCAAGGTTTATTTACTGCATGATCAGGCTCTCCGGTGCAGAGGAAGAACAGACGCAGTATAAGAAGCGGGCGAAAAACACCGTCATTTTCTATGTGCTGGCAGAGTGTATCTGGCAGATTAAGGACCTGGTGCTGTATTACTATACCCCATGACGCATTATGCAACGTAACGGCATAATGATGATTATTGGAAAAGGAGGTTTTTATGGAGGATGAAAAACTGTATATCCCCATGGGGGTAAAGGCTGAAACCGAGCTTTTCCCCGGCTTCGGCAAAAAGCAGCTCCTGCAAGCGGTGATTGGTTCGCTGGGCGTGGGAGTTGTTTCCGCTTTTGTATGGTTGCTCTCGCAAAGCGTCACTTTCACCGTCATCGGCGTGCTGTCCGGAATTGTCGGCTCGGTGATGATGACCACCAAGGACCAGACCAATCTATCGGTGGTGGATCAGGTGCAGAATATGACGCGGTTTGCGAAAAGCCAGAAAATTTATCCGTACCGGTACGGCGATGAATGGAGGTTGGGCTGATGTACGCAATGATACCCGTATATTACCCGTCCGTCGAGGTAAACCCCCGTATTGTCAACGATATTTTCAAAGAGCTGATGAAAATAGAAAAGCAAAAAAATATTGAGGAAGAAAATGAGCTGAATATGGAGCTTAATGAGGGTATCGGACAGGAAATGTGAGGCCGCCGATGCAGACGACCTTCATAGACTATTTCTCAGGTATCGGGGGCTTTCGCGCGGGACTTGAAGCCTGCGGCATGAAATGCATCGGACATTGTGAAATCAACAAATATGCGGATAAAAGCTATCGGGCTATATTTGATGTAAAGGAGGATGAATGGTTTGCAAGCGACATCACCGAAATCCAACCGGGAGATGTGCCCTTCGTCCATCTCTGGACTGCCGGCTTCCCCTGCCAGGATATCAGCATCGCTGGCAGCCAGCGGGGGCTTGCCGGAGAACGAAGCGGACTCTTTTTTGAGATTGTTAGGCTCATCGAAGGCAAAGCTGCCGAAGATCGACCCCAATGGGTTATCCTTGAAAATGTTAAAAACCTGTTTTCCGTTCATGGCGGATGGGACTTTGCGACCGTTCTCTTTGAAATGGCCTCACTCGGCTATGATTTGCAGTACGGACTTGTTAATTCACGGGATTTCGGAGTCCCCCAAAACAGAGAACGGGTCTACATTGTCGCTCATCGACATACTGGAGACGGATGTACCAGAAGGATATTTCCTCTCCCAAGCGGCAATGGAAAAGCTCTTATCCAAATCATAGGCGGGATGCAGGGACGGAGGGTTTACTGCCCCGAAGGCATCAGCGCCACCCTCACCGCACAGGGCGGCGGTGGTGCCAAAACGGGCCTTTACTGCATGTGTGTGGGAGTAAACCGCATTGACGGCTTCAAAGAAAGGTTGGAGCTTGCCCATACCATCACTGCCGGAGACTACCGGGAACTGGACCGGAACCAGACGCAAAACGCAGTGCTGGAGGGCTGTGAAGTCTGCATGCAGCCGGAGGATAAAAACGGCTGCCCCATCTCTTTTATCGACCTGAATAAAACCCCGAAGCTGACCAACATTGCACGGTGCATCAGGGCCCATTATAACACCGGAGTTACCAACAGAGGCGCGGATAAATCCGGCGTTCTGCATTTGTACGCAAGGGCGGTTTTAACACCCGACCGTGTGGAAAAACTGCAGAACGGTCCCCACAACAAGGCGTGCGGTCAGCCGAGCTTTACCCTTACGGCACAGGACAGGCACGGAGTTTTGCTCATGCACTGCAAGGCGGCCGACTGCTGCCCAAAATTAAAAATACGGGAGGACCAAACAGAGGGCTACGGCGACAGTATCAGCCTTGCCTTCCCCGGCAGCGAAACACGGCGCGGACGGGTCGGCAAAGGATTGGCGCAAACCCTGGATACAAGCTGCAATCAGGGGATTTTCCTGGTTTGCGGGCGGATACGACGCCTGACGCCAAGGGAGTGCTGGCGCTTGCAGGGCTTTTCGGACGGGATGTTTGACAGGGCCAAGGCGGTCAATTCAGACAGCCAGCTTTATAAGCAGGCTGGAAACTCCGTCACCGTAACGGTGGTATACACCATCGGCATGAGGATTTTGGAAGTGCAAAAAAGGAGGATAGAAAAATAGTTCAGACGGCTAAATACATGCTGTGCGGCAGGCTTTCTATGATGAGCACGGCAAAGCTCCTTTACTGTTATCGTACGGATACCGTAGGCCGAAAACGGGAGATTGCAGGTCATCTGAAAAAATCGAGGTCGCCGTCGGGGTTTCAAGAACCGCTTTCAGCCGCAATATGCACCTTCTGCGGCAAAACGGGCTGATTGACCCGATTTACCGATGACGGCGGCAGGCTTGCAAACAAGTATATTTTATAGTGACAGGAGGTGTATATACGGAGCCATGATGGACGGACCAATATGGAAAGGCGCGCTGTTTTCGGCTTTGCTCCTTACAGCGGCGGTTTGGGATATCCGCAGGCGTGAGATCCCCGATTGGATACCGCTGCTCATCTTTCTAACAGGTATTCCACAAATGAATCCGCTGGACGCTTTTTCCGGGCTTGTAGCAACAGGGCTGCCGTATCTGCTTGCGGCAGTTCTTTCCTATAAAGGAGAAGACTTTTCCATAGGCGGCGGCGACATCAAGCTGATGGCCGCGTGCGGCTTTGTTTTGGGTGTTTGGGGTGGTATCCTTCAAAGTATTGCCGCCCTGACCCTTTCCCTTGCCGTCGGTATCGGTATCTGCGTTTACCGGGGAACGAAAAAGCTGAATACCGTCACCCTGCCCCTTGCACCGTTTTTCTGTGCAGGGGGAATTTTATCTTACTGTGCGCTTCTCATTAGCGCCGCAATCTAAAAAAAAACAGGAGGACTAGCGATTATGAAATTAAACATTTTCAAAAACAGGACCGTAATCGGCCTGGGCTGCATCATCCTTTCCCTGATCATTTGTTTTGGTCTGACACCGCTTTGGGGCAGCGCAGTACGCGCCCAAACGGAAATCGTGCGGATTGCGGATACTGTCAAAAAGGGCGAGGTGATCACCGCCAACAAGCTGGAAACGGTACAGGTTGGCGCATACAACCTGCCGAGCAACCTGGTGAAAAACAAAAATGAGACCATCGGCAAATACGCCGCCACCGACTTGCAAAAGGGGGATTACATCCTTTCCACCAAATTATCCGAGACGCCACTTGCCGAATTTGAATACCTGACCGGGCTTGACGGTACAAAACAGGCCATGTCCATCACCATCAAATCCTTTGCGGCGGGACTGTCGGGCAAGCTGGAACCGGGCGACATCATATCCCTGATTTCCGCGAGTTCCGGCAATACGGGGATTATCGTGATGCCACCGGAGCTAAAATATGTCGAGGTGCTAGCGGTCACGTTGGGCACGGGGGTGGACAGGGAATACAAGGCGGTTGAGGAAAAGAGCGGCGACGAGGAAAAGAAACTCCCCGCCACCCTGACCCTGCTGGTAAATTCCGCCCAGGCGAAGGTGCTGGCCGGACTTGAGCAAAACGGCAACCTTCATGTAACCCTTGTCTATCGCGGGGCAAAGGCCAATGCGGATAAATTTTTAACGGCGCAGGACCGGTACTTTAAAACGGGTGAAATCGTAGTTGCCGGCCCTATCGAAAGCAGCCCGCAGCCGGAAAAAGCAGAAAATGCAGCCCAGGAGGATAGCAACAATGCCGAATAAGGGAAAGCAGATTCTGGCGGTCTGGGGCAGCCCGTCCAGCGGCAAAACCGTAACGGCTGTGAAAATCGCAAGGGAGCTGTCCCTGAACAGGAAAAATGTGGCGGTGGTTTTCTGTGACGGGGTGTGCCCCGCCCTGCCCACGGTGCTGAAAACCAAAAAGCCGGTGGAGGGCTCCCTCGGCGAAGTGCTGTCCGCACCCAGCGTAACGCAGGAGCTTATCTTGAAAAACTGTGTATGCCCCGCCAAAAATCCGTATATCAGCTTTCTCGGCTACAAGGCGGGAGAAAATGTCTTTACCTACGCGGACTATGCGAAGGAACGTGCGGTGGACCTGCTGGTGCTGCTGCGCCATGTTGCCGACTGTGTGGTGGTAGACTGCGCAAGCAGCCTCACCGACAGCATCCTGTCCACGGCAGCCCTGGAGGTGGCCGACGCGGTACTGCGGTTGGGAAGCTGTGATTTAAAAGGCGTGTCTTACTTCATGTCCAGCCTGCCCCTCATTGCCGACCGCCGGTTCAAACCGGAGAAGCACATCAAGGTGCTGTCCAATGTAAAGTCCCGGCAGGATTCGGGCGGGTACGAAAACGCCTACGGTGGCGTTTCCTACAAACTGCCCCATGTGGATGACATCGAGGAACAGTTTTATTCTCTTTCCCTGCTGGACGGTCTTCCCGGCAAAGAGGCAAAAGAGTATGAGTTCGTTATCCGGGAAATTGCAGAGGGGGTGTTTGGAAATGGCTAAGAACATCGGTCTTTTCTTCAACACGGCTAAGCACCAAAAGCCGTTTTCAGAGGTGCTGCAGGAGGTGCAGGAATACATCTCCAGCAAGTATGCCACCGTGATTGCGGGTAATCCGGCGGAGCAAAAACAGCAGATCACCGCCTACATCTCCAAGTACCTGACCGATTACAGCCTGGGTGTGGAGGGCTTGACGCCGGATGAGCTTGTAGAAAGGCTCTACAGTGAAATGGCAGAGTTTTCGTTTTTGACCCCCTACCTTTTTGCCACCCATATTGAGGAAATTAACATCAATTCCTGGAAGGATGTAAAAATCACCTATGCCGACGGTAGGGTGGTTCCCTCCGAGGAAAAATTCAACAGCCCCGAGCATGCCGTTGATGTGGTGCGGCGCCTGCTGCATAAATCCGGTATGATTCTGGACCATTCGCAGCCTGCCGTCGTGGGGCATTTGAGCAACAAAATCCGCATCACCGTCCTGGGTAACCCGCTGACCGACCAGGGCAAGGGGGTTGCGGCTTCCATCCGGATTGTCAACCCGCAGAAACTGGCGCGGGAGGACTTTATCCGCAATGGGACCTCGACCGCCGAAATGCTGGACTTTTTAAGCGTCTGCCTGCGGTACGGCCTTTCCATGTGCGTCACTGGCTCCACGGGCAGCGGAAAAACCACGCTGATGAGCTGGCTTTTGTCCACCATTCCCAATGATAAGCGTGTGTTTACGATTGAAAACGGCTGCCGTGAATTCGACCTTGTTAAAGAGGACGAAAACGGCCATGTGGTCAATAACGTGGTGCATACCGTCACCCGCTATTCCGAGGACAAAAGGCAGAATATCGACCAGGAAAAGCTGCTGGAGTACGCCCTGACCTGCAATCCCGATGTGGTGTGCGTGGGCGAAATGAAATCAGCCGAAGCGTTTGCGGCACAGGAGGCGGCCCGGACCGGTCACGCCGTCATTACCACTACCCACGCCAATAGCTGCAATGCCACCTACTACCGCATGGTGACGCTCTGCACGCAAAAATACGACCTGGGCGACCGGACGCTGTATAACCTTGTCACCGAGGCGTTCCCCATTGTCCTGTTTGTAAAAAAGCTGGAGGACAGCTCAAGGAAGTGCATGGAAATAACTGAATGTGAGATATTGCCGGACGGAGAAAGAAAGATTCATACGCTTTTCCGCTATCACGTTTCGGAAAATGCGGTGGTGGACGGCAAGGTAAGCGTCCGGGGGGAATTCCAGAGAGTGAACACCCTGTCCGAGAGCTTGCAGAAAAGGCTGCTGGAAAACGGTATGCCGGTGAGTCTTCTGAACAAAATCACGAAAGGAGAAGATGCTGCATGACCTTTCTCATTATGCTGGCGTTCATCGGCCTGATCGCCGGTAGTTTCCTGCTTCTAAGGCTTTCCCCCTTTGAGTTTGCCGAAAGCATCATCAGGCCACTGCAAAGCCGGAAGAAATCCATCGGAAAGCAGATTGAGGAAGCAAGATTCCCCAGGCAGGCACGGGGCATTCGTAAGACCATCCAGGAAACCAAAGAAGTGCTGGCGCTCACAGGCAAAAGCACAAAGTTTGGAGCGTTGTGCGTCCTTTCCTTTTTCCTGCTTGTGGTTGGCGTACTAGTTTCCTTGCTGATGGAAAATTTCTTTATGGTGCCTGTAGCGGCGGCGGGGATGGCGCTGCTGCCTTTCTGGTACATCCTGTTCACGTCTCACTCCTATAAAAAGCAGATGAACGCCGAGCTGGAAACGGCGCTGTCGATTATTACGACTTCCTATATCCGAAATGAGAGCGTCATCACGGCGGTGGAGGAAAACCTCAGCTATTTGAACCCGCCTGTCGCGGATGTTTTTCAGGGCTTTCTTGCCGACACCAAATTGATCAGCGTCAATGTGAAGCAGGCCCTTCAAGCCATGAAGCCCCGGCTGAACAACGATGTCTTCCATGAGTGGCTGGACGCCATGACCGCCTGCCAGGAGGATAAAACCCTGAAAACCACCCTGACCCCTATAATTTCAAAGCTGTCGGACGTGCGGGTGGTATCGGCGGAGCTGGATTATCTGATGTATGAGCCCTTAAAGGAGTTTATCACGATGGCGCTGCTGCTGGTCGGCAACATACCGTTAATCTATTTCTTGAACAAGGACTGGTATTCCGTGCTGGTGGACACGTCCTTCGGCAAGGCGATACTGGCGGTCTGCGGTTCAGTGATCTTCGTGTCCCTGGCCGCGGTGATCAGGCTGACAAAGCCGGTTGAATATAAGCGATAATAAAATTCTGAAATGAGGTGAAACCCTTGTATGCCATTCTATTTTTCTTCGTCCTGTTCTTCGCGGCAGGGGCGTATCTTGTCCTTGCCGACGTATTGAAGCTGCCGACCCTTGCCACTACAAAGGCGGTCTTGACAGTGGCAAGGCAGGATAAAAAGCAGACCATGAACCTTGAAACAGTTGTCTTTGAGCTTTCATCCAGGCTTTCCGGGCTTATCAGACTGGATGGCTACAAGCGCCGCAAGCTGGAGGCCGCTTTGAAATCCGCGGGGATGAAGCTGACTCCCGAAACCTATATCGCCAGGGCCTGGGTAAAGGCGGGGCTGATAGCGCTTTTGATTTTCCCGTTGCTGCCCATCTTCCCGATTTTATGCCCTGTCGTTCTGTTTCTGGCGGTGGCGGTCTTTTTCAGGGAGCAGCGGGTGGCCGACGAAATTGTGAGACAGAAACGTGAAAGGATTGAATATGAGCTGCCGAGGTTCGTTTCTACCGTTTCCCAGGAGCTAAAGGTTTCCCGCGATGTGCTGTCCATTTTGAATTCCTATCAAAAGAATGCGGGGGAGAGCTTTCGTCAGGAGCTTGAAATCACCATCGCCGACATGAAATCAGGCAATGAGGAAACGGCGCTGACAAGGTTGGAGGCAAGAATCGGGAGCACCATGCTGTCCGATGTGGTTCGGGGGCTTATTTCCGTCAAGCGCGGCGACAACGGCGCAGTCTACTTTGAAATGTTGAGCCACGATTTTAAGCTGCTGGTATTGCAGCGGCTGAAGCTCATCGCCATGAAGCAGCCGGGCAAGGTGCGGAAGTATTCCTTCTTTTTGCTAGGCTGCTTTCTCCTGATGTATCTCGGCGTACTGGGCTATGAGATTATGAATGCTTTTGGAAAGCTGTTCTAGGAGGTGGAAACCATGATAAAAGTGCTGAAATCCAAAAGCGGAAAAGGATATATTGATGCGGTCGTGGTGGTCCTTGCGGTGATGATGGTGCTTGCCCTGGTGGTCAGGGTTGCGCCGGTGTTTGTTGCTAAACAGCAGCTTGACACCTTTGCGGCGGAGCTTTGCCGCACGGCTGAAATCGCCGGGCGCGTGGGGAGCGAAACCACGGCAAGAGCCAACCGGCTGAAAGATGAGACCGGCTTGGACCCGGCCATCAGTTGGTCGAAAACCGGCGACATCCAGCTCAATGAAGAATTTACCGTAACCCTTTCCACCACGGTCAATATCGGCCTGTTCGGTGATTTTTCTTCCTTCCCCATTATCCTAACCGCGAAGGCGACAGGCGTATCGGAGGTGTATCATAAATAATGGTAAGAATAAAGAAAATTCTACGGCACACCTCCGGCAATTCTGCCCCTTTGACACTGGCGATTGTCCTTGCCGTGATTATCCTGTCCTGCACGGTCTTTGAATATATGCGGCTGATGGTCATAGCAAGCGGTGTGCAGGACGCGGTTCAGGCCGCGATGATCGACGTTGCCACCGAGAATTGGGACGACGCCTACAACGGGCTGCGCGAGGGCTACAGCGGAGGCTATACGTTAAGCGGGACGGATTGGGTGGTCAAGCTGGACACCGGGGATGTGTATTCCCGCCTGGAAAGCACCTTGGGCGTAAAAAAGGAAAACTCAAAATATGTAAAATACTCAGGCCCCGATGTGGAATACACCTTGTCCGACCTTTCTGTCAGTATGCAGAACGCGCCTCTTGCCCCGGCCAGCATCGGTGGCATCTCCCAGCTATCGGCGACGGGGACGGTGGATGTGGAAGTGCCCCTATCCTTTGGGTGGGGACATCTTCCACCCTTAAAAATTACCATGAAGCTGAAAGGAGGATTTACACCAAAATTCTAAAAACACTGTGCTTTTTAACCTGTAGGGATAAAAAAATTATAGGACTAATGGCCGCTGGACGCGGTCCAAATTGTAATGGTATAATATGTATGAAAATATACTTCGTTTTTATAGATAAACCCTATAAAGGAGGTTGATCGTATGAGCAAATTAAGTGCCAAAACCCAAAAGAGGCTGCTGGTTTCAGGACTTGCCGCCATATGTGTCGTTCTGGCCGTTGCCGTTTTCTCCCTTGTCGGAGGTAGCGGTGAAAAGGATAAATCAAATATCGCAAATAACATAGGCAATAACGTAACAGTGGATGATATAAAAACCGACGACAAGGCCGGGGTATCCGTCTCCAATATTACGGCCCCCACCAACGGGACGGAAAGCCAGACATCAAGCAATGTAGTCCTTGATATAAGCAAGCAGCAGGATATTGAAGTACCGATTGCCGAAACCCCACAAAAATCGGCTGAACCGGAAAAACCTGTGGTCAAGGATGCAGGTGCCCTGAAAAATCCCGATACGCCGCCTGTATATGATAAAGAGCAGACCACTGTGGAGAAAAAAAGCAGTGAACCC
>NZ_AGAF01000026.1 GCF_000224515.1 Desulfosporosinus sp. OT
GACTTTCAATAGACTGCTTAACAATAGCTAACGGCACACACAATATATAATACAATTGGAATCTAGAATTGCCTTATATCCCCATAGTTGAAACTAGGGGCTTTACGGCAACAAGTGGTAAGAAGTCAACTGTCATTACCCTAAAGGGATAGTGGCTTGTGACTAACCAGTAGTACGAACGATTAATTAAATCTCCTACCTTTTCAGCACCTTTTCAGGCGTGTTGTCACATTGCAGGATGGCTGACAGCATCCTAACTATTCAAGGAACTTGCTTAACTAGCTCTGCGTGAACGTACTCTATTCCGAACAGGCAGTTTTGATTGTTAAGGTAGTTCGTTACTCAATACTTTTTACCGAGAACAGGTTTGTGTTCTCGAACTCCCTAAGTATTCTTAATTCAAAGACAAGACCCTAGAGAGTGCCTTGCGGACGTTGAAAACATCCCAACAGTTATCTCTCTACGTCTATATTATACTATAAGATGTTACAAACGAAAGGAGGTTGGCGATTCCTCCATTAGCCTGAAGGCGTAGTGGTTTCCTCGCCAAACGCATTATGAAGAAGATCAAAATTCTGATTGTTGATGATCAGCCCATTGTCTGCGAAGGCTTAAACACTATTTTTCAGTTTGAAGAGGATTTTGAAGTTGTGGGTGTTTGTCACAATGGACAAGAGGCGTTAGATTTTTGTGAGCGAAATATTACCGATATTGTATTAATGGATGCGCGTATGCCTGTGATGAACGGTATCCAGGCTACGGAAAAAATCACCTTGCTCTTTCCGGATACCAAAGTGCTAATTCTAACAACTTTTAATGAGGAGATGCTGATTTTCGAAGGACTACAAAACGGTGCCAGAGGTTTTTTGCTAAAAGATATCCACCCCGAGGAACTGTATAAGATCATTCGAGTGGTTCATGACGGCGGAGTCTGCCTACATCCTGATGTGACCCAAAAAGTTCTTGCCAGGATATCAGACCAAGATAAGAAGGCTACCGTGGATAATCCACCTGAAAGAAATCATTCTCGACTGACCAACCGGGAGGAGGAAGTCCTAAGATTAATCGGCAAGGGTTTTTCCAATATTGAAATATCTTCTGCGCTGTTTATTGTCCAAGGGACAGTAAAGAACCATGTAAGCAGTCTGTTGGCCAAACTCGGGGCTAGGGACAGAACCCAACTGGCGATACTTGCTCAAAAAACCTATGACTTAAGATAGAGAAAAACCATGTCTGGGGTATGATGTGTAATGACTCCCTCATCTTTTATTATAAAGGTGAGGGAGTTTATTATTATTTTTGGAGGTTGAAATGCATCATACAAAAACAATTCTCGGCGTTTTAGTGTTTACTCTATTTTTGGTCATTTTTGGATTTGTTACTGTATTTCATGTCCAGAATCAAATAACCGATTTGTTTCGAATGAACAAAGAACTTCAGGAAGAGGGCTATTATATGGCCGAATTTGAGTTCAAGATGATGGGAATGGCATACTGGCTGGATCACGGCCATTACTACACAGCATTATCACGGCTCAATCAACTGCACCAGCAGTTAAAAACAAGGACAGGATTAATCAAAGTGCCGAAGTTTACCAATAAGGAAGAAGAATTAGATTTTTACTTAAGTCTTCAAAACTCCAAAACAGGAGCCTTTATGAATAATTCTTATCCATATTGCACTTATAACGAACCTACGGAAAATGTATTATCTCATCTTGGTGCGCTAGCCGAAGAAACAGGACAGCCATTACGATTGAAGTATCCTTTGAAATACTTGGACGAAATTAATACGCCTGAAAAGTTGAAAGCGTTTCTTGAGGATGTATCCAATGTCGGTTGGATTGGTTCCAAGTTTCCACAAACCACTTTTGTATTCGCCAGAAGCTTATTGAGTTATTACAACGGAGAAGGTTTTATTGGCGAACACAATCTATATAATTTCTCTCTCCAGTGGAAACAAGCTTTGCTTCAATGGTTTTATGCGAATCAAGACCCGCAAACGGGGTTTTGGGGACCAAAATCAAGAACAAGTGGCCAATTGTTAAAAAGGGATTTAACCAACACGGCCTCCATTATTAAAACATTCATTGACAGCAGTGGCCATGACATTCATGAATCGTTTCCTTTACGATATAAGAAAGAGATGTTCAAAACTGCTCTTGAGGTTATATCCGAACCCCTACCTGCTGAGGGTGATTTGGATGAATGGCATGAATGGTCGTTAAAAATGGGAAAAGGCACAATCATGCTGACAAGATATTTATGGAAAGACGCTTTGGAGGACGATAGAGCTAGGGCGAAAGCATTGATTGAGAATTATGTCAAAACCATCTTTGAAAAATATTACGTTTCAGATGAAGGAGCATTCAGCTATTACCCTAATGCAGAGCACGCTACTTTGGACGGTACGGGCGGAAGAATTAATGAGTTTGTCAGCATTGGCTTCTTTTCGGCAGAAAAGCAAAGATATTTGTGGGGAAATCCTGAAGAAAGTATCATTGATCTTGGTGTGCGCAACATTTCAACACTGACACAAAACGATCTTGCGTTGATCACTAATCATCCTGAAGTAAATTCACTTCGTTTTTATGATACTAGTCTTGATTTTGGCGATCTGACATCCGGAGTTTTCGCTGTTGCCTATCCCCAAAAAACTCCCGTTCGGGATATAATGGATTTTACGCCCAAAGTGCAACATTGGCTTAACACCACTTCGCAAAACATGGGAAATTGGGTCTCTAAAGAGGAAACTGTGCAAAGCGTGAACACCTTAGATGTTGAAGAAGGTGTTATTTATGAAAATGGAATTCCATTGAAAACTGCCAATGAGCTTCTGCAAAAGAATCACCGAATTATTGTGCTTGGTTTTGATGTTTTACAAGTTCCCAGATATAAGATTATTATCAATCACTCTTAAATTGGTTCTGTCTCCCCAGACAAGAACAATCAGGTATTTACTGAATGGTAAAAAAGTGCTATTATTCAAGCATAGAATTATATTCTATGCTTGAATAATGCTTCTAAGGAGGTGCGCACTACTATGCCCTATCGAACACCAAAATGGGTTCAAGAAAAAAAAGATGCCAAACGAGCTCAGATATTAGAGGTTGCCCTGCATCTGTTTGCGGAAAAAGGTTTTCCAAATACTTCTATTCAGGACATCTGCGAAGCAGCAAAAGTATCCGTTGGATCTATATATTTTTACTTTGCTAATAAGGAAAGTATTTATGAAGCGGTATATCAGATGATAAACGAAGAATACGAAAACAAGATGGTAAACGCCCTACGAGGTCTTTCGGATATCAGAGACATTATACGAAAATTAATTGAAGTAACTGTTAGACATTCTTTACCGGATGTCTCCAGATCTCAATTTTTCATAATGAATCGTTCGCTAAGTGATTTAAAATCCAAAAGAGATACTTCGCTAAAAGCTTCAGTTCCCTTTGTGCAAGACTTGCTCGATAAGGCCCTAATTAAAGGTGAGATTGCCCCTATTAATACAAAAATGGCAGCAGTGAGCTTTATCTATGGTACTTATCAGGTACTCCGATATTGGAACATGTATGAAAATGCCATTTCAGGCGATGAAATGATTGAATTTCTCTATAATTATCACGTGCCTGGACTTGGCTTGGTTAAGTGAACAAATGGTGATATATCCAAGAAGGGGGTAGACGGGTGTTTATTAAGAGCTTTTCGGAAATTTCACTTAAGGATACTCCAACCGTAGGAGGAAAAGGATCTAATTTAGGAGAGATGACTCAGGTAGGTCTACCCATTCCGCCTGGTTTCTGCATCACGTCTAAAGCATACCAATACTTTATTAATAGCACAGAGATCAATAACCTCATTGAACAACTCCAAAACCTTTCGCCAAATGACTTAGCCAATGTCAGTGTTATTTCCAAACAGCTTACAGAACTTATCCAAAAAAGAGAGATACCCCAGGATTTGAAAGCCGCAATAAATGATGCTTTTATTCGCTACATGTCCCAAGATCAATATGTCTCGGTTAGATCATCTGCGACCGCCGAGGATTTACCCGAGTCTTCCTTTGCCGGTCAACAGGAGTCTTTCTTATTTGTACCCAAGAATCACTTGTTTACCTACATAAAAAGATGTTGGGCCTCATTGTGGATTGAGAGAGCTATTCATTACCGCAAAAACCACGGATACGATAATCGCCAAATTTCTTTGGCAATCGTTATTCAAAAGTTGATTCCTTCAGAGATATCAGGCGTTGCCTTTAGTATTAATCCGCTTAACCAGCGAGACACGGAAATTATTATTGAATCAGTGTGGGGTTTAGGTGAAGGAATTGTCTCCGGACAAGTATCTCCAGACCGTTATATTATAGATAAGATCGAAGAGGTGATCCACGAGAAGGACTTGGCCGATAAAATCCATAGGGTTATTTATAATGTAGCAGGCGAAGGAACAAATCTAGTCCCGACACCGGAACAGCTACGAACCTTATATTCACTGACCGACCAACAAGTGCTCGAACTTACGCGCTTGGTTAAACAGATTGAAAGGCATTATCAATCACCACAAGATATTGAATGGGCCTATGCCGATAATCAATTCTATATTCTTCAGTCTCGCCCCATTACAACGCTAAACAAAACGCCGGACCCACTTAAAACAGAACCTGAACTATTTAGCTTTGACCCGGAAATTGAATGGACAAATTTAGGGGGTCTTAAAGAACGTTACCATAATCCCCTGTCCACATTCGGTTGGTCAATTCTTGAATCTTGTCAGAACGAGGGCATTTATTACTCTATAAAAATGGTTAGTAAGAATAAACAATTATCTACGCAAAAGTTCGTAACTAACATTTATGGTTATCTTTATATGAATTTTTCAATTCTCAAGGGAATACAGCCACTCTCAATGCTTAAACCATATTTGGATGAAGACAAAACCGGCGAATTACGGCCCAAACGAAGTAAAATTACGGATTTATACATAACTTTTAACTCTTACACAGCTGGAATAAAAATGATACGGTCTTTAGATAAGGTGTTTTATAATACTCTTCCTAATTATCTGGCTGAACTAAATAAACTAAACCGATGCACTCTGGAGACTCTCAGCGAAAAAGAATTGTTATCATTTATCAAACAAAACTTGGAGTTGGCCAAATCCTACTTTAGATATCAAACAGCCAGCTTAACAGTTGCCGAAGGGCTATACAATATGCTTACAGGATTTTTGACAAAATCGTTTAAAGCTGATCTGTCATTATGCTCGAAATTGGTTTCGGGACTCCCCAACAATCTTACAATAGAAACCAATAATGATGTCTGGCAACTCGCTAAGCTTGTAAGGGAGTCCAAAGAGCTGGGCACGCTCCTTGAAAACTCCCCTTCTGAACTCTTTCTTCAAAAAGCAACTATTTTCCCCGCTGCCCAAACCTTTTTATCAAAGCTAGATGAGTTACTTGCCAAGCATGGTCATTTAAATATTGACATGGATATCGCCAATGATTTTTGGTGGGAAAACCCGGATATCGTCCTATCAATGGTGAAAGGTTTTTTAACGAATGATGACAACTTCGATCCGGCAAAAAGAGAAGCCCTCAAACAAAAAGAAAGAACGGACGCGGAGGGTTTCGTTCGTTCCCGCCTCAATCCTGTGCAAAGGGTATTTTTCAATAAACTGTTAGTCGCAACCCAATCCTATATGCTCCTAAGAGATAACCGTCATTATTATGTAACTATGCCTTTTTCTTCGATGAAAAAAGGCATCAAGCAACTGGCAATCAAACTTACTAAGAAGGATTACATTCAGGATGAGAGGGACATTTATTGTTTAACGCTTAATGAGATTGAACAATCAATCCAAGGTATTCTTAAGCAGGACCAACTAAGCGAGATAATTATTCGCAGAAAAGGGGCTAAAAGAATTAACCTAAACGAACTGCCACCATTCATAAAGGGATGGCCAAAATTAGAAGAGTCATACGTTCAGGTTGCTGGCACCAACAGCATGGAGCTAAAAGGTATGGGCAGTAGTCCGGGCACTGCTCAAGGACGGGTGAAGATTGTCCGTACACCGGCTGACTTCTCCAGCTTCCGACAGGGTGATATTTTGGTCGCTGCGAGCACTGATCCCGCATGGACTCCCCTCTTTGCCATTGCCAAAGCGGTTATCACGGAACATGGCGGCATGTTAAGTCATGGCGCAATCGTTGCTAGAGAATATAATATTCCTGCGGTGTTGAATGTGAAAAACGCAACAATTTTACTTAAAGAAGGACAAAATGTAACGGTAAATGGAAATAATGGGCTAATAATAATTCATTAAACCCTTAATATTTCAATACTTTGACATAATTTCCTTAGAAGAGTTTAAGAGAAGCAAAATGGCCTACCGAAAACGCAAATGCACGGTAGGCCGTAAATGATGAATCAATTGTTGCACTGCCTGCTTGTTTCGCCACCTTTAGCTGTTTTGGTTTTGGTATAATCTCTATTCACTTCACCCGAAGCAGATCCATTTTCGAAGGTGAATAAGCCATTTTATTAGTAAGCGTCAATTGCCACCCACATATCAAGCACCTCCTGAATATTAGACAATGCTCCTAAAACCAGGTTGTCAGATTGCTAGCTGAAGAAAACGATTATTTTGGCAAGATCGCATTGAAGCTTATCGTGCCAGTAACTAGTCATTACTTTTGGGCTATGGAGTCAGCATATGCTTTTAAGTCATATAACTGCCCGGAATTTTCGCCGCCAAATCCACCTACTTGTTGACTACTTGCATCGGTAGATTTTTCATTACTAACAGCTGTAGAAGCCGTATCAGTTGTTTTGGTCGTAGCGTTTGCTTAAGATTAATATAAGCTCTTTCTTTAAAAACTTCAGTTCCAATAACAACATTGTGTTGAATTCCTTAGTAAAATAAACCTATTAGTCATGTAAGGGCACCACAAAACGAGACTGAAAGCAAATCACTTTCAGCCTCGTTTGAATTAAAATACTTATCCCTGGATTTCTGGACATTAGAGATAGGCTCAGTAGTATTTTGCATGTCGCCTGTGATTTGGCACCCATTGAATACAGGCATTAGAGAAAAAACAGAAGATTAATGATTGCAAAAAAAATCCCCTCGTAGCGAGAGGAAAGAGAAGGAGGAAAGGAATGAGAAAAGTAAGCTATATGTCAACCGCTAAAGTAGCGAGTAATCGTCTATTCTTATCTTGGATAAATTCCCAAACTCAATCGTCAATCCTTGTCGACATGTGCTCCATAATTAAACAATAACAAGACTGCCATTATGGTTATATAGAGAATTACCCATACCATTTGTGTTCCACCTTCCAATTTAGATTAATCTTGTTTTTTTAGACAATATCATTATGCAATAGTAGTCTGAATTTATATTGAAAATCAACTGAATGTTTACTGAAAACATAAGGAATGCCCAAAAAACCCTCCCATCAATTAAGGCAGGGGGGCTTTCGATAGCTCTATAAAAGTATTGTTCATGCGCCGGAGCGTTCAGGAGCATTATTTATATACCTGTCCTCGACTTGCCCTGCAAATTAGCGATTTAAAAGTTCTTATTGGGATAATCAAGAGCGCTATTGACGACCGGTCCAATTTGAGCCGGTGGTTTCCTACGCTTAGAGAAAGTCAAGGCGAAGAAAGTCGTTGCCGCTGCCATGAGGATCAAAACCATAATTTTATCAGCTATATATTCAAAACCCAGGTTCTTTACGGTGAGCAAGCGGAACGCTTCGGCCATCCAGGTATAAGGCATCGTTCGAAGCAGGGTATTAATCACTGCCGGGATATGAGTACTCGGCCAGGAATAGCCCGAAGCCACAAAAATCGGAACCGAAATCAACATGAAATAACGGGTTACCAACAAAGAATTCGGAAAATATACCGAAACGATAAACCCTACCGAAACAATAATAAGGTCAAAAAGCAAACCCAGCAAAAGGATTAAACCTACCGAACCTTCGATCTTAACGTTCACAAAACGTGCAGCAATCCACAATAATAAACCGAAGTTAAAGAAATTAGCGATAAAATAAGGCAAAGCTTTACCTATGAAGATCTTCCACTGAGGGACCGCCGCACAAAGAAACTGAAGCCAGGAATTCTCTTCCTTCTCCCGAGTCACTGTCAGACCGACTCCCAAAAGCCCAATCTGCTGAAGGGTCATAAGAACTAAACCTATATAAATGAAGGTAGCGTAGCTGAAGGTTGGATTATACCATACCTGCATGCTATAGGAAACCGTATCCATGACGTTGACAATTTCTTGCTTCGTCATTCCCAGTCCACTTAAGTAAGCAGCCGTATGTTCAGCGCTGAAGGTATTGAGCACTTGCTGAAAATATTTGCGCGTATTGAAGCCATAAATCAGATTTGAGCCATCATAGACGGTCAAAATCTGAGTCAGCTGATGCTGCGCCAATTTCTGAGAATAGTCTGCCGGAATGACAACACCCGCTCGAACCAGGCCATTTTTCATACCGGCTTCCAAGTCAGCGTAGGTACTTACTTGCGGGATCACCTGGAAATTTGGGGTGTTCTCAAAAGCTGAAACCACAGCACGACTTTCCTGAGAATGATCGAGATCAACAATCCCGAGCGGCACATGCTGCAGAATAGCTGAAACATAAACCAAGCCAAACATCGAGGCATAAAGGAGCGGGACAATAAATAGTATCGCCAAAAGAACCCGCTCCCGAAAAATACGCATGATTTCATAATGTGCAATGTTTAAGATTTGCTTCACATCAATCACCCCTTATGCGGAAAATCGCTGACCATCAAACGCAAGGCAGCCACACTATAGAAAAGAACAGCCATGAGACTCAAGGCCAAAAAATAGTGACTCACAAATCCCCAACCCGGGTTTTTAAAGGTCAGAAAACTTACACCCTGAAAAAACCAAGTCTGGGGCAAAATCCAGACAACATGCTGAAGCCACTGGGGCATGGCTTGAAGCGGCCAAGTGAAACCGGACAGCAAAAACGAAGGCAGAGCTATAATCATTCCGTAACGTGAAGCATTGACGGCATTGGGGGAAAGACTTGACATCATCGTACCTAAACCATGCAAAGCAAGGATAAAAATTAAGGTAAACAAAAGAAAACTCGACCAGCCGCAGGCCAGAGGAAGTTTAAAGACCACAAAAGCGAGAAAATAGACGGGTAAGACAGTCAGCAGCAAAATGCCAATATGCACAAAAGATTTACAGAAAAAAAGCTTAAACAATGATATCCCCGAAGTCCTAATCTGATACCAGCTGCGCCGCCCATTCTCACCAATTATCGTCATACAGGAAGCCAGAGTACAGCACTGCTGCCATACGTTCAACGCAAAGGCTAAGACCAGGAAATAAGCGTAATTGGCCGTGGGATTAAACCAGGCTTCTTCAGGAAAGGCAACGGACTGATAGGCTTCTTGAGCCTGATTTGGTTGAATTCCCTTAGCAATTAAGGTTCGAATACCGACCTGAGCCCCCAAAGTTCGAGTAACTGTCAGCACAGCACTGGAAGCGTTGGTCGCATAAATTATGTTCATACCATCAATCAATACCGCAACCTTAGTCTGACGCTGCAAAGCAATATCTTTGCCATAGTTCTCGGGAATTACCACCCCAACAATTACTTCACCTCGTTTAATCGACTCCTCCAACTGACTAAAGGTATCGAAATAGGCAACGACCTGCAAGTTTTGGCTGTTTTTTAAATCCGTAGTCACTTGGCGGCTGGCACTGCTTTTATCTAAGTCCACAATGGCCGTTGAAATATTTCCAATCCGCTGAGAACTATAAACGCCGGCCATAAGCAAAAGCCCCAACAATGGCCCGACGAGCAAAATATTGCGCAGACTTTTGTCCCGCCACATGTAAAATAATTCACGCTGCATAATAACCCAACACTGTCTAATCATCATAGCGACCACTCTGCTCTGCGTAATATTTTACCTGCCTGTTCCATTCCGCCTGAGCACCTTCCGGATCATAAATGGTCATCTCTCCACCCTCCAGCCAGGCTACTTTACTAAACGATTGTGAAAAGACAAAATTGCTAAAGGTGCTGACACAAGTTCCGCCTGCAGCTAAAAATTGCTCTAGCTCCTGCAATATAAGATTACGGGAAAAGAGATCAATATCCTTAATAATTTCATCAAGAATTAACAACTTTGGCTGATTGAGCAGAGCACAAGCCAAAGAAACTCGCTGCAAAACACCGATATCTAGAGAAGTTACCGGCTTCGTCAAAAACTCCTGAAGTTGGAAACTCTCAATCATCTCACGCACAGCGGCCCGAGAGGCTTTTTTTAAAGCGGCAATAAAGTCGAGATTTTCCACCACCGTCATGTCCCGGAACAAACTACTCTCTTGAGTCACAAGCCCCAGACTCCGCTTGAACTTTTCTGTTTTTTTTATATTAAACCCCAAGATTGCAACCTGACCCGATTTAAAGCGATCGATTCCCGCTAAAATATGCACTAAGGACGTCTTCCCTGCTCCCCGAGTACCAAATATGCCAAAGCATTCTCCAGGCTGAACTTCAAAAGAGATTCCCTGAAAAAGCAGTTTGTGGCCTATTTTCTGCGCAAGATTAGTAACCCTAATTACAGGCTCCATAGTTACTTAGCCCCCTCTAGGATTTTGACTTGGGCAGTCATCCCTGTCTTAAGCACTAAATCTTGATTAGGTATATCAATCTTGACCTGGAAGCTCCGAATATCATGTTCATACTGTTCATTGATCGCTTTCTTGACGGCAAATTCACCGGCCCCATTAATTAAGACGACCTTACCCTTAAATACCTTGCCAGGAAAAGCATCCACGGTAATTTCCGCTTCTTGATTCAGCTGAACACGTCCGATCTTTGCTTCGCTGATGTAAACGTTCACATACGGGTGTGTCAAATCCGTAATCTCATAGACCGGAGTACCGGCATTCAACATTTCACCTGCCTCAAGGTACTTCTGAGTAATGAACCCGGACATCGGAGAAAGCAAATGGGTATTACTAAGATAAGCATTGGCTTTTTGGACAGCCCCATCGGCTTGTTTAACTGTTCCTTGAGCTGCCTGTGACTGAGCCTCGGCAATGGTCACGTTCGCCCGAGCCGATGTAGCCTGTTCAAGAGCAGCCTGAGCTTCCTGAAGCTTGCTCTGCGCCAAATTATAAGCATTCGTGGCATCATCCAACGTCTTTTGCGGTGCAGCACCACTCTTAACTAATTCCGTGGCACGGTCAAAGGACATCTTGGCATCTTTAACCCCTATTTCCGCCTGGGCAACTTTGGCTTGAGTCTGAGCTATCGTACTTTCCACCTGCTGACTCGTCAAAGGAACCGCATCAGCCGCTCGCAGGGCATTCCCTATCGCTGCATTAAACGCTCCCTGAGCAGATACAAGATCAGAGCTTATTTCCTGATCTTCCAAAGAGGCTATTTCCTGACCGGCTTGCACTTGGCTCCCCTCGTCAACAAGCGTCTTCTCTAATTTGCCGGGAACCTTGAAAGAAGCCATCACATTCGTAGCTTCAATAGTCCCCGTTGCCGAAAGACCTTGCTCCACATCGGATAAAGCTACCTCATGCCGATAGAAGTAGCGGTTAAAAATAAACAGACTGGCGATAATAATTCCCATAAAAACGATAAAAGTCCCTATTTTCTTTACGTTAATCTTGGCTAGGGCATCCATTCTCTATTCCTCCTTATGACAAACGATACCATTAAAAATAAGTGCCAGAATATGCTGCAATCGTGCTTCAAGCATCTTCTCAGAAAGCAGATCTTCCTGCCAAAGAGGCTGAACAATTTCACGCCGATTAAAGTAGGCCAGACATAAAGCCTGAACACTAAGAATGACCTGTCGGAAATCCATGTCCGGCCGAATGTACTTGCGCTTAATCCCATCCTTAATAATGTCGCCGAATTCTAACTCTACTAAATCAAAAAATTGAGGAATCACCTTGCCTGCATAACGACCTCTATTGAGTGCTTCCCAACTGATAAGCCGGACAAAAGAGTCATTCTCTGCTAAAAAGTAAAAGTACGTCCTGATTGCCCTAGTCACATTCTCTTTGGGATCATACCCTAAATTAAAAGCGTTTTTGCCTAACGCATAGATTTTGTGGTAATTGTAACGCAAAACTTCCACATAGAGGTCTTCTTTGCTGCCATAATAATGATAGAGCATCCTTTTATTGATACCCGCATCCTCAGCAATCTCATCAATCCGTGAACCATCCAGTCCTTTCTCGGCAAAGATCTTCGTCGCAGAATTTAGAATCCGCGCGCGGCTTTCTTCGGAGCGTTGTTCCCGACCATCCCCCTTTTTAGGCATCGATTTTTCGGTATTACTCATTGGATACCTCCCACTCTGAAGTATGTAACTAGTTAGTTACTTTGTTTTGATTATATTCTAATGCATTCGACCTTAGTACGCAAGAGATACTTTTCAGGAGTTTCAAGGGGATAAGGTATTGTTGCAGGGTTTCTGGTCAAATACCGAGCTCATTTATTAATCTCTTGAATGTATCGTAAGCCGGCTTTGGCGAATAATCATCCCGCATAATCCCATATTGATGGAAAAGATCTTCTTTGGAACTATCTGCATCCCGGAGGCCAAAGAGCTCATAGTGGGAAATATTTAGAGCCAGTCGCAAATTGTAAATCGTTCGTATCACTATCTCAAGAACGTTCACTTGATGCCCGTAGGGTCTTTCTATAGGAAGAGGAAATTAGGTATAATTTTTCAAGGGATTTTAGAAATTAATTTAATAGCACCGCTCCAGTGGTTACCAGATAGCGAATGCTATTATGCAAAAGATTTCTCAACAGTTGTTCTATTGCCAATTGGTTACAGTCTACCCGTAAGTCTCTCTCCAAGTCATAATTAGCGTGACTTGATTTTGCTCTGCTAATTCCCCGTATTCACTATTTACACTTTGCAGTAAGGGTCCCAAGGGAATTGCTTGTTCTATCTCCATTTTCAATCCACTGTAATTATTTATGTGAGCGCAGTTTCAGCTTACATCATTCCTATAAAAGCATTTAATAGTATTGAAGAAAAAAACAGCTTCATTAACTTAGCAAAGACCTATGTCTAAAAAAATAGTAAAAAGAATTTTATTGTAAGGCTTAGCAAGACGCATCTATCACATAGAATGGGTTTTCCAGCACATGCTTTGGGGCGTCAATTTATATTTTTGTCAGGGTAATAAATATTGAGCTTTTCCAGGTTCGTTAAACTCCGAACTATAGAAATTGGTAACTGCGTAGGTACAGAAAGGTATTACCGGATGATGGAGTTTGATCCTAAATATGTACCCAAATGCAACATTGTGAGTGTTTGAAGCCTGAATCAAAAAATGCTTTCCTGAACAAAAGACCTTTAGGCATCAGCATGGAATATGTAGCTACTTGCTCCATCATCGGATATTTCATATGGAGGATCAATTAGAATAAAAATAACGAATATGATCATTTCATTAAATACTAGGTATTTGGGTTGGTGAACATGAAAGTGCAAAACTCTGGCTCGGGGTATATAAGATCGACAGAGAAAAAGCCAGTGATAAAAATCATTTACTGCTCGTATTCGTTGTTGTCTCACCTTTTCCGTTGGGATTTCCCCTAAGTTTGGTCTTGATTCCTAGCCACAGGATGAGTCCTACTATGATACAGGAAATTTTAAAAATCAACAGAAGAACCCTTCCTCTTCTTCAAGAAAGTAAATCCCCTGATACCCCATCGAACAAGCCAAATCAACTGCTTCATGGCCGGGTACTGCATCGTCCTTACAACGTCCTTCAAGTACCTCCTAATCTCTAGATGCTGCGGGCAAACTTTTTCACACTTCCCACATCCGATACATAGCGAGGCATAGGCAGGTACACCGCCGACTAAACCACTTGTCATGAGAAAATAATGAATTTTGGTCCGTTTGGTATGAAAAAGATGCTTATCATTATAAATACCCAGACAGTTGGGAATATCGACGCCTGCCGGGCAGGGCATACAGTATCTGCAGCCTGTGCAGCCTATCTTTAGCAGTTTTTGATAAACCTCCTTAACCCTGTCCACGATAGCCAATTCTTCCTTTGGCAAAGAGTTTGAATAAGCCCCCCCTGCTATTTGGATATTTTCACTGATATGTGCTTCTTCGTTCATCCCTGACAAGAGCATCGTTACCTCAGGATGGTCCCAAACCCAGCGCAGTGCCCATTCAGCAGGTGTCCTTTGTGTTTTGGCCCTATGCCAGATATTTTCGACCTCTGCAGGTATCCTGCCCACTAATCTTCCCCCCCGAAGCGGTTCCATGACCACGACTCCCAGGCCTTTTGAAGCCGCGTACTTAAGGCCTTCAGTCCCTGCCTGATAATATTCGTCAAGATAATTGTACTGGATTTGGCACATGTCCCAGTCATAGTCATCGACAATCAGCTTGAAATTTTCCCTGTCACCGTGAAATGAAAAACCTGTATGAATAATCTTGCCGTCCCTCTTAGCCTTCTGCAGAAAATCCAGAATACCAAGGCTTTTCATCGTTTCCCAGGAAGCAAAATCCGTAAGCATATGCAGGAGATAATAGTCAATCCGATCTGTCTTAAGTCTTTTCAACTGAGTTTCCAGAACCTCTTCCATCCCTCTCCTGGACTGGATCATATAAGTTGGCAGCTTGGTGGCGATTTTTACTTTATTCCTTATCTCCTTTGCAAGAACTTCACCCAGAAAGCTTTCACTTTTCCCGCCATGATAGACATACGCCGTATCCAAATAATTAACGCCACTGTCTATCGCCTGAAGCAGCTGCCTCTCAGTTCGCTGGACATCGATTCTCCCGTTAATTTCCTGAAAACGCATGCAGCCAAAACCAAGAATTGAAACCTTGTCACCTGTTTTACCCATTTCTCTATAAAGCATACTTTTTTTCCTGTCCTCCCATCACCCTTTGCATCGTCCGCTTGACACGAATGTTTTGCTAAAATACCCATAAACTAATGACTGCTGCCGGAATCAACAGATATAAGGACTTGACGAGCAGTCCATTTTTATTGCACTTCAAAGGGGCAACCATCAAAACGGAAAAGGCGATAAAAAATAGTAACATAACAGCGTGAAAATGCAGTGGATCGAATAGTTCCAGCAAGGAAACGATCATCAAAAAGCAGCTCGCTGCAAGGGTAGTAGGAATGCCTGAAAAGAACTTTTGCCCGTTAATTTCTTCCATCCCATCCAGATTGAAATGGGCCAGCCTGCTTACACCCGAAAGGATATAGGCGATCAGAATCAGAACCGACACTACAGAGTTCAACCCCATGAAATATGCGATAATCACTGGCACGATGCAAAAATTGAAAAAATCCGCCAAACTGTCTAGTTCTTTACCAAAGTCTGTTTCCATCCCGAATTTCCGGGCGGCAATCCCATCAAGTCGGTCCAGTAATAGGGTGAATGCGTAGAGGGTTAAGGCAATCTTAAGCTCTTGCTTGAATATTAGCGTCAAGGTGATAAAGCCAATAGCCAGAGAGCATCCGGTCATGGCATTGGGGATATTCAGATACTTCAGATACACGAATTTTTTATTCAAAGGCCAACCGCTCCTTTTTCTTTGAAAGATTTATTTTTGACGGTAATTAGATACAAAGTCAACAAGGACAGAACAAAAATACCTAATATCATACCTAGCATTAACTTACTGAAATCCAGTGCTTGAGTTTTTACTAACAGCGATACCTGAAGCGTTAGTAGGTAGCCCGCCAACGAGGCATAGTTGGGCAGGTTGTTGTAAACCGAGATTAATCCCGTATTTTCAAAAGCGCTGCTGGCATAATTTCGGGTACAGAAAAGGAATATACCGTAGGAAATCCCGGCAAAGGAACACAAGCAGAGAAGAACGGAAAAGGAGCTGGAAATCTTCAGGTAAAAGACCAGCGTCATCAATATCAACACCAAAATAGCAATACCGTTTGGTCTAGCAGAAAATTCCTGATAGGCCTTAGTGTTGTTTTTCATCTTGATTTGAGGCTTTGCTAAAACACCGAACATTAATACAGTGATCACAGCAAAGGCACTGATCACTCCAATAATAGCTCCGCCTTTTGCTGCTGGGTTGCTAAAGTGATAGTAGTCTTTCAGAATATAGATCATCATGGAAATCAGCATGGTTACTGCAGTTAAGATTAATGCCGAATAGGCAACAAATAACTGATGATAAAGATTAAGCTTTCCTTTCGGAAACGACCGGACGTTCTCTCTATAATTAGGACTGATTTTTGTTACATCTGTAATAATAAAAATTGTACTCAATGTGGCAATCACCCATATTAAGACAATACTCTGTGTTATGTTGGTAGTGAAGAATGAAAAATAAAGCGGTGCAACCATGATACCCAGCAGTTGAAAAAAAAGATTGGACTGGACATGGATTTTCAACTGTTCCCTGTCTGACCCTGCTACAAAAAGGCGGTCAATACAGTTATAGAATAAATTCGAAATAAATTTCATCAGTATAAAGCAGGCAAAATAGAGACTTAAACTTTTCACCCAAAAAAGTCCGGAAAAAGTTGCTGCCATCGTAAAAATACAGCAAATAGTCAGCAGGTTTCTTCGGCGCGCAGAAGCGATCATAAAGAAATAGAACTTATTGTTCTGGGAGGTAAGAATTCCCGCTATGGAAGCCAAAGTTCCCAACAGAAAAAATAAGCTCAGGAAGGTATTCTTATGTTCCGGGTAATTGGACATAAAATAAACTTGAGGTAACACACTTAATGTCGCTGTCCAAATAAACGAAGTAAAGAAGTAGATGGTATTTCTTTTGTACATTAATGCACTCTTCACGTTGTAAGCAGGCCTCCCTCTATTTCATGCAGTATAAAAACATGAACAACAGCGGTGAGACTGTTAAAGAGCTGTCAAATCTGTCAAGAATACCGCCATGACCTGGCAGTAAGTTGCTGAAGTCCTTTATTTTCACACTTCGTTTAATCTTGGAAAACAATAAATCTCCGGCATTCCCAAATATAAAAATGGAAGTGAGCAGAATGAAGTTCTGTAATAGTGAAGTTCCGGCTAAAACAGGGATGATGGTATGGAACAAAATGAGGCCTGCAAGTAACCCTCCCAAGCCTCCAATATAACCTTCAAGCGTTTTCTTGGGGCTCAGAATTTTAAATATCCGGATTTTACCGAATCTTCTACCGACGAAATATCCTGTCACATCGTTGAAGGCCAGCATAGCGATAAGGAAAAAGATTGCGTCAGGATTCAATGAGTATAAGGCTACCAAGCTTGCGGCGGAAATGGCAAGGGACATTACACCCCAAAAATACACGTAGAAAGGATTTCTGATCATGTTCAGCGTTCCCGCGAAGGTCAAACCCACCAACAGAAGAAATGCTGGAATGAAATAGATCAGATACGACTCAAAATAGAGCATTAACAAGTAGCATCCTGCTACGATCACGGCAAAGGGTATCGGGTACTTTAACTTGTAGCTCTTCGCCAATTCATCGATGCTTAGGAGGAGGATAAGGGACACCAAGACGAAAATGGCATAATCGCCCAGGATGTAAGCAAGAGAAAAAACATTTAAAATACCAAAAAATGAGGCCACTCGTAAGACTGTCTCCCTGCTTTTCTTCACATAGGCCATTGCGAAAACGATGATGATCACACCTAAAAAAAAGAGATAGACCCGAAGAATCATTTTTATATACCCCCAGAAATTAGTTCTTATAATCAACAGCAGTAGAAGGGTATTTTTTTCGTTTGATCATATCCGTAAATGCTTCCAACCTGGTTTGAAAACCTGCCTGGCCCGTATGCTCATCCATACAGATACTTAAAATGGGAATCCCCCAATCCGAGCTGACCTTAGGCGCGATTGAACCCGCAACGACTTCCGGCATGCAGGAAAAAGGATAGAGGTGGATAACCCCATCGTATCCCTTTTGCTTAAAGACAATCGCTTCACCGATGGATTCTCGGGCGTGCCCGCCAATTGGCCTCGTGATATACTTTTTGGCTAATTTATAGACTTTGTTATTATGAGTTGGCAGATAGTTGTCCAGGAATCTTTTTTGCTTCAAAGACCCGACAAAGAATTCGGAAAATCTTAAGGAATGCTTAAGAAAAACACCGTTATTCCCGAGAAATTCCTCCATATTCAGCGTGGAAAATTGATCAATCAGCAGAAAAAACTCCCCGACCAAACCAAGTTTGATGACATTTCTCTTCGTGTCAATGGAGATGGAATCAAAGCCCTTGATAATTTCTTGCTTGAGCGCTTTCAACCTGGAAGACTCGGAGGTTTGCTCTAATTCTCGGAGAAATCTCTGTTTCATTCTGGTGCAATCGCCTTTGTTGATTTCATAGGGTCGAAGTTCCAACGACCTTTCTCTGATCAACTCAAAGATGATCAGTTTTTGCCAGAAGTCCCTGATGGTCTTCATAAATTGGCGAAGCGTCAGCGTCGGATGATGTTTTCTGACATTCACCCAAAATTCTTTTTTGACTTTGACTGCTAATAATTCCACCTGATAGCCATTGTCGGCTAAAATTTTCTGATACATTTCGCTATAATAGGCCAGTCTGCAAATTCCGGTTTTTCCGCCGATCATCCCAACCACATTGGCCCCCTTTTCAATCCCTTCGATTAAATTGCCCAAGGTGATCTTAAAGGGCAGGCAAGCCTGGGCCGGAGAATATTTGATCCCGATATCTAGGGTTTTCTGGCTGGTCGGTGGAGGTACTACAACTTCATAGCCTAGGTTAGATAACAAGTCCTTAAACACAACATAATACTCTCCGGCATGAGGAAAGGTAATTTTAACCTGCATTTCTGTTTTTCCCCTCTTTTCGAATCATCATATCTGAAAATGCTTCAATTCTGGTCATCAAACCAGCTTCTCCTGAATGTTCATCCAACGTCAGGCTTAAATATGGTTTTTGGTCACAAATATGATCTTTGAAAATTTCTTCAAGAAAAGCATCAATGCCGCAACCAAAAAACGTGATAAAGATGATACCCTGGATGTTCTTGTCCTGCAGCATGCTTTGAACCGCATATAGAATGTTCCGGCCAAAATCCCAATGTGGCTTTCTCCTGTTAAAATAAACCGGGCAATTTGTTTGCGCCCCTGATCTTGGATATTGTTCGGAAGTAACGAGATCAAACCCGTATTCCCGCAGTCGATTCAAGATCCCCATATTGAGAAGGGGATCTTGCAGAGCATATGGATGCCCAACAACTCCAATCAAACCATTATTCCCCTGATTCTGGCCATCGCCAACAACCTTTTCTGCTGCAGGGATTTCCGGAGATAATCCTTTTCTATTTTGATCAAAATAGGTTACCGCCCTGAAAATTCTGAAGGGATTCCAACTCAATTGCCTTGCCAATAAGAGCATATTAAACCTAGTAAAATTCGATCTTCCCAGGTCAATCTCTGCCGTTATCAAGTTAAACTCCTGACGAATGGTATTTTTGATCAGCTGAGGCAAGCCGATTACTTTTGGACAACAATACGTCCCCTCCTCCAAACTGGTATACTGAGGAATAAATATTGTGGTCGTTTTTTTCAATAAAGCGATGACATGCCCGTAATATACTTTTACCGGAAAGCATTGGTCACTCCCCACAAACTGATTCCCCGCTTCAAAGGTTTCTACCGAAGAGTCCTCAGAATATTCAACCCGATAGCCAAGAATCTCGAAAAACGCTTCCCAGGAGAAATTGTCCAAATAGTAACTTAACCCCCGAGGAATACCGATGACTTTAGAAGCCAACAATTGATTATTTTTGCCATTTCCCACATCTGTCTCCCCACTTTGCTACAATCTCACCCGCAACAGTTACTTCCGTAAGTTCACAGGCGTTGGAACAATCCCGGCAGTCCACTCTTTTTAGTCGATGGTTTTTCTGCATAATATCGAACCCTTTGAAAATGGTTGGTTTATTTGTTTCGTGAATTGCTTCTTTCGCTAAAATACCACTTCCCAAGGCACCCATGACATTAAAATGCTCGGGAATGACAAGCTGAACCCCCAATTCCTTTTCAAAGGCATTTTTAATCCCTTTATTGAAGGCTACTCCACCCTGGAAAAGTATCGGCTCTTGAATACTTTTACCTTTCGCTACATTGTTTAGATAATTCCTTGCTAAGGCCTCGCAAAGCCCAGCAACAATTTGCTCTTTCGTTGCCCCCTCCTGTTGTTTATGTACCATATCCGTTTCCGCAAATACCGTACATCGCCCCGCAATGCGGACGGGCTCATCCGCTCTTAAGGCAAACTCGCCAAACTCTTCAATCGGAATGTTTAAACGGAAAGCTTGCTGATCCAGAAATGAACCCGTTCCAGCGGCACAGATCGTATTCATGGCAAAATCTACGACAACACCCTCTCGAAGAATAATCATTTTTGAATCCTGTCCACCAATTTCAATCACTGTTTTCACGTTTGGACAAACATCAATTGCCGCTACAGCGTGGGCAGTAATTTCATTTTTGATGGAGTCTGCACCGATAATATTGCCAATTAATACCCGCGCGCTTCCGGTTACGCCCACTCCCAGAATATCCTCTGAGCTGTAACCCTTGTCTTTTAGAATTTTAAAACCATCCTTTAGACTCTCCAAAGGCTGTCCGTTCGTTCTTATGTATAATGCCTCAGAGAGTTTTTTATTGTCCTTACTGTCCATTAAAACGATGTTCGTACTCACAGAGCCCACATCCACTCCGATGTAATATTGGTTCAAATCACTGTCCTCCCCAGATGATTAGAGCTAATAGTTATATTCCTGATTGGTCAACTGACCGATCTGCGTCATGATTAAGCGCGTAATGCTCTCGATTTCATTTTCTGCTAGTTTTTTTCCATAGTATTGATCAAGATAGATCGGCTCCCCGATGTCAATCACTAACTTATTGATTCTGGGTAACTTTTTACCCTTGGGCAGAATATTGTAAAATCCGTTTAATCCCACTGGAACAACCGGAACCTTATTCATTAGCGCCAGACGCGTTATCCCCGGCTGCCCTTTAATCAACCTTCCATCCTCTGAACGTGTTCCTTCCGGAAATATCCCCAAGATATTCCCTTCTTTTAAGATTTTCCTCACTTGAACAAAAAACGCTTTGTTCACCTTTTCCTGGTCGACACAAATAACATTGGCATACTCCATGAAATGTTTAAATAGGCGGTGCTCAAATAGTCTTTTCTTGCCAATGAAGACGATTCTTTTCTTCTTTTTTTTGTTAAAGAAGGGATAAATGATAAACCAGTCCAGATAGCTTACATGGTTAAAAGCCATGATACAAGGCTCATTCGGCAAATTATCATAGTTTCTCAATTCCGATTTACATAACAAAAGAAAAGGCCGAATAAAACACCATACAAAATATTCGCATAAAAACCATTTTGTTTTCCTAATTATATTACTCATTTTGTCTCCAATCATTTCTGCGTGCAGCATTCGGGTTTCAACCCACTTACATCCTCAATATCCACTTTTACGAATACTTAATTGGATAACAAATATCCATTCTCCCTTATGAATTATTTTCGTGCCAGCTGAAAAACCTCGCTGAGCGACATTTCTACTTCATCTCCCCATAAGACCAAGCTGCCGTCAGTGGTAACCTTCTGAAAAAATTCCCTGTCTGCCAGCATTTTGAATCGCACTGTACCAAGCCTGTTTTTCATATTCAAGCTTACACTGCTGCCATTATCCAGCATGACCTCCATCATGTAGTCCTCTTTTGGAATGACCGCTTTGATTCGTACCACTTTCTCACCTCCTCAAAAACTAAAAAACCACCATACAAGTCATTGTATAGTGGTTTTTTTTTAGTTACACCACCCACCGGGTGGTCTTCCGTCGCTTTTCGAAAATTACAAGGAGGTAAAATGCTGCTCCAACAATGCCCTGTTATTGATCGATAACTTGCCGTAAACGCTCTTTAAGGCCGTTTTCACCGTATTAGCCGTGATGAACAACCGTTCTCCGATTTCCTTGTTGGTCAGCCCCTTTACGGCGAGCTGCACAATCTCCATTTCCCGCTCTGTCAGCGCAGGCCTGTTCTCCTGAAAGTGTTCCCTCATGATTTGCAGTATAGAAGTCTGGTAACTATTCGAAATGTCCAATATCCTTCCAATATCTTCACGAAAACTACCTTTCCTATCTAGTTCCTCCAACAGAGGCTTAATGAAATCACAGTTTTCCACAAAAGGCAAATAAACCTCGTCCACTACAGCAAGATCCATCGCTTTCTTGAGCGCCTCGAGTGCATCAGTACGCCGGAAAATCTTCTCATTGGCTGCTGAAATATAGATGTATGCGTAAATCTGTCCCAGCAAGTTTGGAAAAACCGATGCCTCACCGAGAAATTCCTCCGAAGCGCCCAAAATCTTTAGATATTCGCCATCAACCAGAAGAACCCTCCCATAAACGATATTCAGTAATACCTTGACGGGAAAATACAGCCTGCTTGAATCCAAATCCCTCTCCTTAATCCATAAGGGAATACGTTCAACCCGCTTCAGACAGGCATGAACAAATGCATCGCAAAGCTCTATGGTGTGCATCAGGTTATACCATCTTTTTCGGTTCAGTTCTTCATGCATTTTCTGGAGAATATAAAGCGTATTGGAATAATCCCCTTTGATAATGGCCAGTCTCGCCTGAAGAAACATTGCACAAAACACAATATCTCCCTGACTATAGCGATTAGCAGCATACAAAGCCTTTTGCACCTCAATCTCTGCGCTCTCAAAATCTCCGCAGTTAAAATGCCGCTCCGCCCCCATCACAAATTCACTACCTGTTCCATGCCCGTTTGTAAGCCGGCTATATACTGGCATGGCTTCCTTCAGGGTTTTCACATCGTCACTCAGCGTTCCCCGTTCCCTGTAAAACATATAAAGGACTGATGGTGAGCCAAAGGTCCAACTGCTTTTGGTATCCATAAACTTAGCCGGGTGGTTTAATAATTCTGCAGCTCTTTTTATGTGTTCGTACATTTTTTGTAGGTTGTTGTATTCTGTGAAAGATAAAAGCAGTTCAAACTCGCCCATCAAGTCGTCAAGGCTCTCTGCCTCAAGATGTTCATTGCCCTGGACTGTTTCGGCATACCCTCCGCATACCTGTTGGAAACGTTCCATTTCATTAAACGAAAAAAGACAAAGCGCATAGATCAGTACTGCCGTTGGATGCCTGTAAAACACCACCTTCGGGCAGTCTTCAAAGTATCGGACGAAGGCCTCGCGCTGTTCGTTGTGAATACTGTGGCCCTGGTCCGCTTCCACCGCTAAAAGCAGGCTTTCAAATTCTTCTGCCCTATAGAAATTTTCCATCGCCTCTACATAGTCGCCATTTCCCATAGAAAACTCTGCCATCCTTCGGTACAGTTGCCTCTTAAAGCCAGTTTCTCTGCCTTCAAGCAAGTGCCGCAGATATCTGGTGAATATTTTGTGCATATGATAGGTTTTTAACCCTTCGTCATATTTGATAAAAGCGTTATTGGCAATAACCTCTGACAGAAGCGTTTCTGAATTTTCATTGTTGCTTACATATACCGCCTGCTCAAGGCTGAAGCTGTCCAGGAGGCAGAGCGACTGCAGAAGCTCCTTAATTTCTTCCGGGAAATGCCGATATATTGTATTTTCAAGCAGCTTATTAATATCCTGTAAGGTTTCCAGAATTCCATTTTCTATATAGTTAAGCATAATAAGGTAGAGGGCACTAATCCATCCCTCTGTAAGCGCATACAGCCTTTCTGCTTCATTCTTTTTTAAGAAAATACCACAAAGACGGTAATACGCTTTGATATCTTTATCAGAAAACTCGAAAACTTCTTTTTCGATATGCAGCAGATATCCCTTCAATATCAATTCCTCTGTTCTTTGTAACCCAGTATGACGGGCAGTAAGAACCAGATGCAAGTCCGTAATTTCGTTCATCACAAGAAATTCTATGAAGCCGTTTAGCTCAGGACATTCCACAATATGATAATCATCAATGACCAGCACCGCTTTGTTTTTAAGCTCCATATCCTCAATGAGGTTCAGAGCTTCCTGCCTGGATGTGCTGTCACTGGGAAAGCCCAGTGCTGCAAGGCTTAGTGATCGGTTGTAATCCACCTCACCCAGTTGTCGACAAAACACGTTCCATAAACTGCTTAAGGAACTGTCATGAACTCTCAGCCACATTAAATTTACATTGTCACTGCGCAGCAGCTCCCTCACAGCAGTTGTTTTTCCATAGCCCATGGGGGCTTCGACAATTGTAAGCGGATAGTTGATTGCTTCCTTTATGGCATCCGTTATCCGCTTGGGGAAATAGAGATTTCTTGTTATGTTCTTTTTAGGTTTTTGGATCATTGATTCCCCAACTTTCAGTTTCTAACAAATCAAGCTTATATCCGCTAAAATCCTCTATAAATTACCAGCCTGTTTATGGTCTAAATATTCTACATATTTCTTTTTTCTCCTCCAAAAGATAGTAAAAACAAGTTCCTGTCATATCATAAACTTTTTCCCCACTGCCCGTAATGCTGACGATTTCAGCGGGGTACCCTTGCCGTCCATTTTGTTATTTAATAAAACATTGCAATAGGGGAATAATTCGTTGCGTCGTTCCCGATACTAATTTATGAGTGTAAAAATATAAAAAAACAAGGTGATGATGCCCTATGACGACTACAAATATACCCAATAGATTAGCCGAGGAAAAAAGTCCGTATTTGCTTCAACACGCTAACAATCCCGTGAACTGGTTTCCTTGGGGTGAAGACGCTTTCAATACTGCAAAGGCAGAGAACAAGCCGATTTTCCTTTCTATTGGGTATTCGTAGTTGGTGCAAGTAACCGACTTGCCACTGGTGGCACTCTAATTACTAGAATAAAATTAGAAGAAACGAACGGGTTCAGCGTAGAAATGCTGATCCAGTTCGTTTCTTATTTATATTCCATTCCTTATCATAGACCCTCGTATCAACTCAACCAGGCTTGGCTTTAAGCTTCAGAAACATATGAAGAAATGATAGCCAATGCCCTGTTACATTGGCGAAAAAGTTGATTGCCAATCTCAACTGATCGTGCTAATACCGATTTTGATGATAGCTGGCAATTTCTTCACTATTCACTAAATTATCACCCTAACAAACATTAATTGGCTTTGAAACAGATTCGTTATTAATGTTAATTATTCACAACAAGCTAAATCTTAAATAAATCTTTCCGGATCTAATGGATATTTAGCATAATACCTGGCAGATCTCATGTATGCATAAATGTTATCAATTGGAGTTTTAACCGGTAAGTCACAGCCAGTCGTTAATGTATATCCCCTTGGGCTATCCCAAGCTTTCCTGAAACATTCCTTTATTGCAAAATCGATAGTTTTTTCATCACCAAGATATACCACTTCAACTAGTGGGACATTTCCTGCCAAAGAAACCAAATGGCCTATTTTTTCTTTAGCAACTGCCATGTCTACTAAATTATCAAGTCCAATAGCATCTACCCCCGTTTTGGGCATGCTTTCCAATAGTTTTGTTGTATTTCCACAAACATGATAACCAAAACAAATATCTTTATATGATTTGCAAGCATCAACTATTTTCTTGGTATATGGCAAAACAAAAGTATCATATCGTGATTTGTTAATTACCGAACCAGATGCCATGGGATCAGCTAAACCTATCTGGAGATTAGCATCAAGAAAGATTTTAGCAATATTGATAATCGCGTCAGAACAGAATTCCAATAGCCTATGGACATTTTCCGGATTTGTTAAAAAACCCTTTAATAGCGTTGCTGTTCCGACTAAACTGGAAGCTGCTGTTAATGGCCCGGGGAGACTGGTTCCAACACTGATCTCATCTCCTAATTCATCTTTGATAATTTCATGTGCTTCAACTACCATTTGGGCAATCTTGTCTTTCTTGAAGCTGACTTTTTCTAAATCCAGTACAGATAAATCATTTAAATCTTTGACAGGGTGGACCAAAATTGATGGTGCCCCTTCATTCGGTTCACTCATTTCGGCACCCATAGAGATTGCTAAAGCATGTAAGCTATATATTAAGTTCAAATCATCAAAGCCAAATAATTCATAAGCTTTCATTTGATTGTTTGCTCTGTTTTTTGCGTTAGAATAAGCTTCTTTATAAGACATATTTATAAGTTGTCCAGCTGGGCCAAGACAAATGAGACTTACAGGCATTCTGTCCACATCCTTGCCCTGAGCGAGCGCTATTGACCTTTCCTTTGGGGTCATTAAGTCATCTTTATGCATAATGATCCTTCCTCTCCAGAAAAAGTTAAATATTAAGTGGTTACAGGATAATAGTCCCAATTCCAAATTGAGTTCAATGAATTTCCTCTAATATTCGTTTATAAGAATTGAAAAACGCTCGGTTCATGTATAAGTGAACTCGTTTTTAGCTAAAGCTGAACATTGGGCAACTTCGGTGGGGATTCTACTTCGAAGTGGAAATCGGAACACCCACTTATAGAAGTTCATTGCAAAAGTTGCAAAAGCAAAATTCGCTTTGATAGCAGTGAAAAATCTGTGTAATTGCATTTCTGGCTTCCGTTTGAGAAAAAAGGGATACCCACAATTTCCATAAAGAGGGAAATTGTGGTGGTACGTCCTTTTGATACCTCCTGGAGCCCTTGCAGCCCAAGGGTTTGAGTTTTTTAACTATCCAACTCCAGTCTGATAAAAAGCACAAGACATATCCATCCCAAGTAAATATAACTTGCAATGGATAAGTCTTGTTTGAAATCAAGATAACGCTTTTGATGCATCTGTAAAAGACATATTATCATCTGTCTAATTTAACCGCTGCAATTTTCAAATTGTTTATCATAAAAGAAATCAAGAACTAAAATAATGGAACCATAACCCCTTTATAGTGCTCTTCTAAGAATTTTTTAACTTCAGCACTTTTCATAGCTTCATCAATTTTTTTAGCCGTTTCTGAATTTTCATTACCTTTTGTAGTTACAACAACCATAGTATTTACTTTATCAACTTTGCTGATAAGTGCTTGATCCATGGTATTTCCGGCTTTTACCCACTTTTCGCTACACACACATCCTATATCTAAATCTTTCATTGCATTAACAATACTTGCCTCATCCATTTCGATAATATTTAAATGTTTTGGATTGCTTACAATATCCAAAAGCGTAGGAAGTTCAACACCATCCTTCAGTTTAATGAGACCTAAATCCTGTAACATATGCAAACTTGTACTTCGATTAGTTGGATCGTTTTGAATTCCAACCTTCATTCCATCTTTTACATCATTGATACTTTTTAAATTTATAGAGAAAATACCATAGGAAAGATTATAAAGTCCCGTTCCAATATATGCTAACTTATTACCATTATTTTCGTTATATGCTTTCAAATACGGTATATGTTGGAAAAAATTATAATCAATAGTTCCATCCTCCACAGCTTTATTAGGAGTAATATAATCATTAAACTCTGTAAGTTTAACAGTGTAGCCTTCAGCTTTCAATTTTTCAGCTGCAACGTTAAATACTTCAGTCGCAGTATTACCAGAATTAACTCCAAACTTAATAGTTTTGTTAGTATCTGTACTTGCCGTAGTTTCAGAACTGCCACATCCCACTAATGCAAACATAAAAATGATAGTCACTAAACACCAAACAAATATTGAACTCTTTCTTTTCATAACCATTTCCCCTCACTCTTTTAATGTAATTTAATATGGATATTATTATGTATAAAGCATCAATCTTTACTAATAAAACATACTCCTCCCTACTTTATTGTAAAATATTGATGTCTCAATCATAAAAACACAGAAAATTATACCTTGATATAGACTTATTTTTTCAATTTTTTATATGACAATGTTCCAAACATTTGTACTAACTGCACCACAATAATTAAAACAATAACAGTAGAATACATAATGGTATCATTAAAGTTTTGATAACCATAAGTAATAGCAACGGCACCTAATCCTCCTGCACCAACAACTCCGGCCATAGCTGTACACCCTATAACTGATATGATGGATAATGTTAAACTAGAGACAATTACAGGAAGAGCTTCGACTATCAACACTTTAAAAATTATTTGAGTTCTTGAAGCACCAAACGATTGAGCGGCTTCTACTAAACTAGGATTCACTTCGTCTAAATTAGTTTCAATTAATCTTGCCAAAAAGGGAGCCATAGCAACTGTAAGCGGAACAATAGCAGCTTTCATACCAATTGACGTACCAACAATAGCTCTTGTTACTGGTATAATTGCTACGATAAGAATAATAAATGGAAAGGATCTGATTACATTTATTAGTGCATCTAATAATTTATATATTATTTTATTTGGTTTTAACCCATTTTCTTTTGTTAATGTAAGTATTATTCCTAATAAAAAACCAATAATTGTTGAAAATATAGTTGTAACTATAACCATGAATAATGTTTGTCCCAAACTTGGCATTAATACCATTCTTAATAATTCAATTGCGTCCAATATTTACACTCCCATATATTCTATTTGATTTCCAATCAAATATTTTTCTAGCTTTGGACTAGCTTCTTTTGTAACATTAATGATAAATGAAGATATGATAACATTTCTATAAAAATCCGTATTACTGGATATCAAAGAGAACACAATGTTTCCTTTTGTAGCTAAATTGTAGATTAAATCAGTATCCTTATTGCTTTCTCTGCTAATTATTTTATAATTTAGTCCTTCTTTAGGTAATGGTACATCCGAAGTTGTACCAATTAAATCCTTCAATGCTGGTGGTTTATCTAGGAAAATGTCTACAACTTTTCCTTTTTCTGTAAGTATCCCATCTTTCAAAAATGCCATCTTAGTGCATACATTTTTCACTATCTCCATTTGGTGGGTAACAATTACTATTGTAATTCCTAAATCCTTATTGATTTGATCTAATAGTTGCAATATTGAACTTGTTATATTGGGATCTAGTGCTGAAGTTGCTTCATCACACAATAATATAGAAGGTTCCATGGTAAGAGAACGAGCAATAGCAACTCTTTGTTTTTGCCCGCCGGATAATTCTTTAGGCATTGCATTTGCTTTTTCAGTCAAATTGACTAACTCTAATAAGTCCATAACCTTAATATCTATTTCTTTTTACTATAACCCCAACATTCCATGGGCAAAGCGATATTTTCATATACACTTTTTCTTTCTATAAGTGAGAATTGTTGAAAAATCATCCCAATATTTTTACGAAAGCCTCTTAACTCTTGATAGTTCAAATTTCTTACTTCTGTACCATTCACCATGAGACTTCCACTATTATATTTTTCTAAGCCGTTCATACATCTTAATAAAGTAGATTTTCCGGCACCGCTAACTCCAACTAATCCAAAAATGTCACCATTTTCTATTTCAACACTAATATCACTGAGGACTTTAGTTTTTCCATAATATTTTTCCAAATTCTTTATACTAATCATATTTTCACTCCAAAATTACAAATCTTAATCTGCTTATAAAAAGTTAGTCTGGTGGTAATACATTTTGGCACTTATATTTTTAAATATTTGTGGCAACAGATTACCTTTCTATATCCCCAAGTTGCTCTAAAGGAGCATGATGTTAAATAAAGAGTGAATAATTTAACAGGATTTGAGAAGTGAGATTTATGTTGCTTATCTTTGCATTCATAATATTTTAATATAGTGAAAAAATTATTATTATTTTAACATACCATATATGATTATGTAAATATATTAGTTTATGGTTATGTTGTTAATGATCTGTGATATTGTCACCATAGAAGAGTTCTGAGAAAATGTCACTATGAAAGAGGAGCATTTTTATGGAGTGACAAAGAGATTCTAAAAGTATCAGTAATCCAAAAACTATAATATTTATCACCAATCTGACATACTGTCCTCTGCAAAATTGTTTACAAATACACATAATTCAATTGGCTTTCCAACAATACCCTTTTCTATCAAACATCGGTCTTCTATTGACCTAAAATCTTGCATAGACTTTCAGGTTTTGATCCTTTTCCACATGATTGCTCAATAGATAAACCTAACTTTGTCTCGTTAGGTTCTTTCCCAAAAAAACCAGTTCATATAATTTAGAATAGTCTTTTACAAAAAAGAACCCACGACGGGGTTCGATTGATTACGGCGAATTGGCGCCATCCTGCGGCTATCGCTGGATTTGGCTTATTATCTAACGCCTAAGCGGGTTGCGACGCCGGAAGGTCGGTTAATGTCGTCAAGGTCGCCACCAACGCTTCCCTGAACGGCTGGCAAGGTTTCGATTGAAAAATGAATTTTTGGCTAATGCAGCCAATGTATTTGATAACAAAAAGGACAAGGTATTGTACGCGCATATAAAAATCGAAAAATATGTTAGCATTGAGAGGAGTAGATAAAATGAATAGTAAAACCTCACTAAAGATAACCCTTGATTTCGTCATGACAGTTGTATTTTTTCTATTAGTAGATGCTCATGATACGGGACTTGTCTTCCATGAAATAGCAGGACTTTCTATCTTTGCCCTTTTTATGACCCATATCCTATTAAACTGGTCGTGGGTTAAAACCTTCACCAAAAACTTGTTTAGCACAAAATATAAGATAAAGCCAAGGTTGATGTACGTTTTAAATTTAGGATTGTTCCTGGGTATTAGCACCATAACCATCAGTGGGATTCTTATTTCCCAAGTGATTTTCCCTTCCGGATCAAATGAAAATTCGACTCTCCTCTTAACTGTGCATAAAGTGGTTTCATATTCCTGCCTAGGACTTATAGCAATGCATATTTTGTTACATAGGAAATATATTTTGGTTTCTATGCGCAATATGGTTGCTCATGGTGAAATGAAAACAACACTAGCTTTGGTAACAGGATTAGTTATAGGCGTATTATTTACTAAAAGCATACTAGGATCTGATAAGATGTTAACCTATGCTACTACACCTCCGACGATTTCATCGCGGAATTCGATTAAACCCCAAACAAAAGATGATCAAACTGACACAACACTCCAAGACACACAAGAAAATGGTCAAACGGTGAGTCTGTCAGATTTCCTTGGAAGCATGTTTTGTACAGGCTGTAGTAAACACTGTTCTTTATTAAACCCAAGATGTGCCAAGAGCGAGGCACAGTTGCAGGTTGCTAAAACTGAATATCAAAACCTATATGGTCAAACTGCATCTAACACAACAATAGTAGACACGCAAGGGGATAGCCAGAACACCAACATAACACCAAAAGACATGGAATTTAATGACCAAAGAGAAAATGATTATTTCTTCAGAGATGAAAAGCTAAATAAGGACGCTCGGCACAGTAAAAGAGGTTCTCATGGATCAGCTTTCCGGCACATGTAAATCTCCTAGGCCTATCGCAAGAAGAACAACGGATATTATGCCAGTAATGCTTTAGTGGTGCTGTTGACTACATTACTGTACCACTGGTAGGCGAGCACCACTCCGCCGCTGGCGGATTTTGGCAAAAGAGACATCGTTTAAGGACGCTCACCAAACCGGCATAGTTTTTCTATGGGAGTAAGCAGGCAGAGCACTCCTGCCTGCGCCTTTGAGGATTTGAGGCTGGAGTGTTCTGCCTATGTTTTAATAGTGTGAATAGCTTATAACTAATATGGAAATTATGTTACATTAGAAGTAGAGTAATTAGCTCCCTGTATTTCGAATTAAATTGAGAAAATAAGGTGGTGATTGCCCATGACTACAAATAAACAAATACCCAATAGATTAGCTAACGAAAAGTCACCCTACTTACTTCAACACGCTAACAATCCTGTAAATTGGTTTCCTTGGGGCGAAGAGGCTTTTCAAATAGCAAAAACAGAGAATAAACCTGTTTTCTTATCTATTGGGTATTCCTAATTGGTATTATTTTCCACTTGTCACTGGTGCCACGTCATGGAACGAGAATCCTTCGAAAACGACGAAGTTGCAGGCATCCTGAATCGCTACTTTATCTCTATTAAAGTTGACCGTGAAGAACGACCTGATGTAGACCATTTGTATATGGCTTTCTGTCAAACGCTAACTGGATCGGGTGGGTGGCCGCTCACCATAATAATGACGCCTGATAAGAAACCGTTTTTTGCCGGAACATATTTTCCGAAAACTGAACGCTACGGCCGCCCCGGGTTAATGGAACTCGCCGAACAAGTTGGCACACTCTGGAAGACCAATGAAGGTAAATTGCGGGAGTCGAGCGATGAGATCGTTGCCGCCGTTCATTCTCAACGCACTGTTCCAAGTAAATCATCGCCTCTTCCTTCGGCTGTCACCAACGATCCATCCTTAAAAGATGGCAATGGCCCTACTTCTTCCGAAGACTTTCAAACATGGAGTGAACAGCTTATTGATAAAGCTTACCAAGTCTTTGCACAAAGTTTTGACGCGCGTTACGGTGGTTTTGGCAGAGCTCCGAAATTCCCCACCCCCCATACCATAAGCTTCCTCCTCCGCTATGCTCAAGACCATCCTCAGAGCAAAGCCTTAGAAATGGTTCGCAAAACACTTGACGGGATGGCCCAAGGGGGGATCTATGATCACGTCGGGTTCGGATTTGCACGGTATAGTACCGATGAAAAGTGGTTAGTACCTCACTTTGAAAAGATGCTCTACGATAACGCTTTGCTCGCCTCAACTTACCTAGAAAGCTATCAAGCGAATCACCAACCAGACGATGCTCAAAAAGCCAAAGAAATCTTCACCTATGTCCTGCGGGACATGACCTCTCCCGAAGGGGGTTTTTACTCCGCAGAAGATGCCGACGCTGAGGGAGTAGAAGGTAAATTTCATGTTTGGACTCGCGCAGAAATAGAAACCTTGCTGGGCAAAGACACGGCAGCAATGTATTGTGCTGTTTATGACATTACCCCTGAGGGCAACTTTGAAGGAAAAAATATTCCCAATCTTTTACTAGGAAATTTAGAAAAGATTGCTCGCAACAACTCGTTGGCTGCGGCCGAAGTTCTGCAAATCCTGGAAAAAGCACGTCAAACTTTATTCACAGCACGTGAGAAACGAATACATCCCCATAAGGATGACAAGATTTTGACAGCCTGGAATGGGTTAATGATCGCTGCCTTTGCGAAAGGTGCCCAAGTTCTTGGGATTCCTGCCTATCTGGAGGCAGCCGAAAATGCTGCAGATTTTGTCCTAACTCACCTTAAACGTAATGACGGACGTCTCTTGGCTCGCTACCGTGAAGGACATTCTGCCTACCTAGGGTACTTGGATGATTATGCATTTTTCATTGGGGGCCTCCTAGAACTTTACTCGGTGAGTGGCAAACCCCATTACCTCCAAGTAGCCCTTCAACTTCAAGAGGAACAGGAACGGCTCTTCTTAGACGAAGAAGACGGAGGTTACTATCTAACCGGTTCAGATGGCGAAGAACTTCTTTTCCGACCTAAAGAGAGTTATGACGGAGCCATTCCAGCCGGTAACTCGATCACCGCGCTCAACCTTTTTAAACTTGCGCGTCTCACTGGAGACGAACGATGGGAAAGAAAAGCCGAACAACAACTTCTCGTCTTTCGCTCAGTCCTCGAAGAACATCCCTCAGGATATACCGCATTTCTCCAAGCCTTGCAGTTTGCCGTTCATCCCAGTCAGGAATTAATTCTAGCAGGTGCGCTTAACGCAACAGAACTGCCCGAAATGCGTCAGATTTTCTTTTCGGCGTTTCGACCCTATGCTTCTGTGCTTTACCAAGAAGGAAGTCTTCCAGAAACCGTCCCCTGGATTCAAGATTACCCCATAGACCCTAGTCATATTACCGCCTATCTATGCCAGAACTTCACCTGTCAACGTCCAGTCCAACAAATTGAGGAATTCAAAGCACTCTTCAAAAACTCATAGAGGTCCAAACGAATAGGCCTGTCAAATGACAGGCCTATTCGTTTGGACCTCTATTTCTTACCTTTTGACTATTCGTTTGGACTAGCGATTATCTACTGCAATAATCATAATGGAGGGATACTCTGCTAGATTGTAATCAATTGGAGCAGTTAGCACTTTTTCATTCTCGTAAAACACCCTCACAAAGGGGCGATTCGGAAAAGCTAGGTTTTGTTTTATAACATTCCCTCTTTGCCCATTGCTTAGAAGAACACCCGAACCGGAAGGATAAACGGCAATATTTTTTTTAAAAACCTCTAAAATCTGAGGATCAAAGTGCGTATTTCCTTGAGATACGATATACTCATAGGCCTCATTAGGTTCAATGGCATTGCGGTAAACTCGTTTACTCGTTAAGGCTTCATACACATCAGCTACGGCTGCCAGTCTTCCATACTCATGTATACTACTTCCTTTGAGCCCTCTTGGATAGCCGCTCCCATCCCATTTTTCTTGGTGTTGATAGGCAACATGGGCGGAAAGTAGACTAAGATCATTGTTCTTACGCAAAATTTCAAATCCATATGTCGTATGCCGCTTGATTTCCTCGAATTCTGCTCCCGTTAACGGACTTCTCTTATTGAGAACCTCCTCAGGAATCTTGATTTTTCCAATGTCGTGCATGAGAACACCCATGCCCAGTTCGATCAGCTTCTGCTCGGTATACCCCGATGCCATACCTAAAATGAGCGATATAATCGTTGTGTTCACAGAATGATGAAAGGTGTAATCATCATACCCTTGAATTTCCGTTAGGTTACCCAAAATGTCCGAACTAGATAGAAGGTCGTTAATCATTTGTTGAACAGTACTACGGATATTATCTATAGGTAAGGAATCCTTTGAATCCCGCTCAATGTACTTGCTAATAAGCTCGATGGACTTATAGGCCACCTCACGAGTTTGAGCGGTAATTGCAATATGGACTTCGACATCATCCAGTCGATCGTCCTGAATAAACAACACATCATAACCCAAGGTCTTTAACCGTTCGATATAGGAAGCCGTCAAGTGAACCCCTGCCCGCAATAAGACCGTCCCGGAAGAGTTGAGCACCGGACGCGCTAAAATTGATCCTTCCTCAACATAACGTATGTTCACCAAACGCATGAATTCTCACCCTACTATTCATTTAGTGTCTTTTTTTGACCAAACTATTTAGTTCGTCAAAACACAAGGAAAAACCTCTTAAGAAAAAGATTTTCTTAAAATTTTCCCTTTAGTCCTACTAAAGTCCTGTATTTATCCTTCACACTCACTTGAGAACTTCTAACTGTTGTACAGTCCCTCTTGCGATCTGTTGTTTCGATTTAGAACCCTTTAATATAGAATCATTTTAAACCTGTGAACAGAACGACGGCAATCGCAATCGGCACAATATATTTAACCAAGAACAAATAGACACGCGCTAAACCGTCATTTGCTAACTGACCTTGATTTGACAATTCTTGTTTTACTTTAACATATCCCCACTGCCAACCAACAAATAAAGCAATGAAAATGCCCCCCAGAGGAAGTAGGACATTGGAAGTCGCGAAATCGTAGAAATCAAAAAAAGTCTTGCCAAACACAGTGACTGTGGCAAAGATGCTATTAGAGAGTGTCGCTGTTGAGCCCAGCAAACCGATCCCTAGAATCGTTAATAAAGTTGCTTTACGTCTCGTCCATTGATACTGCTCAGTTAAAAAAGCGATGGGAACTTCCAACAAGGAGAGCATCGCCCCCGTTGCAGCAATTGCGGTAAGTACGAAGAATAAGACCATAAAAACTCTGCCAAAAGGCATCGAATTAAAGACCGCCGGAATGATCACGAAGAGCAGTTTGGGACCTTGATCTGGTGTAAAACCGAAGGCAAACACAGCAGGAAAAACAGCAATACCTGCCATTAACGAAACCAACGTATCCGCTAGGGCGACTTTAATGGCCATCTTGGGTAAGTTCTCGTTCTTATCGACATAACTACCGTAGGTAATCATTGTCCCCATGCCTACGCTGAGTTTAAAAAAGGCTAAACCTAACGCAGCTAAAATCACACTAACCGTAATCTTGGAAAAATCGGGTTTAAATAAGAACGAAAGCCCCGCGCCTGCACCCGAGAGTGTCAAAGACCGGATATCGATAATCACGAGAAGTAAAAAGAGTAAGGGCATTAGAAGCTTAGTGACCCGTTCAATACCTTTAGTCACGCCGGCCATAATAATAGATCCGGTCACGAGTAAAACAAACACTTGCCAAAACAAGGGTTCACCCACCCCTGACACTAGTTTATTAAATACCAAGGTTGTATCTTCCGGTTTCGCAGTAAGAAGCGCACCACCAGCAGCTTTGAATATATAGGCATAAACCCAGCCAGCAACCGACGTGTAAAAAGCCATAATAAGAAAGGCACTTAAAACACCGGCGCCACCAACTAAAAACCAAGGACGACGGGGTTGTAATGCTTTAAACGCTCCGACGGCATTCGCTTTTGTATGACGGCCAATCAGATGCTCTGATAACATTACGGGCAAACCTACAAGCGCCACGCATATTAAATAAACCAGTATAAAGGCAGCTCCCCCATTAGCACCAGTGACATACGGGAATTTCCATATATTTCCTAATCCAACAGCAGAACCAAGTACTGCAGCAATAACACCAATGCTGCTCGAGAAACCCTCTCGTTTGTGTTGCGTCTCTTTCTTCAAAACCATTACCCTCCATATCTAGTCTAGTCTTTCCCGTATTATTCTTATATCATGTATTAATTTTGCCCTATGCGTGCCATGATTCGATGGAGACTCTGCGTTGAACTTACCTTAAGCCGCGGAACATCAATCGTCAGAAGCTGCCGATCCTTCATCACTATTTGTCCATCCACCATGGTAAGACGCACATCGGAAGAAACTGCTTGATAAACCAGCTGCGAATAGACATCCACATGCTCGTTGGGCCAAGTATGTAAACCCTGTAGACTAACGACAGCTAGATCCGCTTTTTTCCCTACTTCCAAACTCCCCAGATCCTGCTCATGCCCTATTGCTCGAGCACCGCCAAGCGTAGCTAGTTCAAAGACCTCACGTGCAGGCATAACCGTTGGTCCATGCAAGGGTTTCTGTATCAGAGCAGCGTGACGCATCTCTCGAAATGCATCTAAATTATTACCGCAAGGCGCCCCATCCGCACTCAAAGAAATCTCTGCACCCCGTTTCATAAGTTCTGGAATCGGCGCAATCCCCGAAGCCAGTTTCAGATTCGAAGATGGGCAGTGTGAGATTCGTGTCTTGGTCTGGATGAGGATCTCTTTTTCTGCTTCATCTAACCAAATGCAGTGAGCGAGAATAAGTTTGGGGCCCGTTAAGCCGACCCTATCTAAATAGATGATATTGCGCATGCCCCGTGTACTCTCCACAACCTGGATTTCTGACCGGTTTTCTGAAGCATGGGTGTGTACAAAGGCATTTTTCACGCGCGCATACTGCGAAACTTCCTTTAAGAGCGTATCCGTACAGGAGATGACGAAACGAGGCGTAAAAGCTACTTCAAGGCGTCCATTCCCTTTACCATGATATTTCTCATACAAATCAACACTTTCTTGCAGGGAAGCTTCTGTCGATTCACGTAAAGAAGCTGGAATATCCTTATTGCAATCATCCATCATCACCTTCCCCGACAAGGCTCTCAAACCACTGGCAAGGATAGCCTCAAAAGCGTGTTCCGTATGATGGACGGTCTCCATATCCACGATCGTCGTTGTCCCTCCAAGAAACAACTCCCCAATACCAAGTAACGCAGAATCATATATGGATTCAGGATCATGTCCACCTTCCAGCGGCCACACTTTCAATTTGAGCCAATCTAAAAGTTCCAAATCATCGGCCTGTCCTCGAAACAATGTCTGACAAAGATGAATGTGAGTTTGAATCAAACCGGGAATAAGCAAATCCCCCTGCAGATCGATCACTTGATCGACAGGTTGCTCAATAACCCCTCCTACCGCCATAATTTGAGATCCATCCACTAGTAAATCGCCCTCAATAATCTCACGTGCTGCATTCATGGTTACGATCTTGGCATTCTTCAAGAGAATACGCATTTAAATCCCACCCTTTCCCTATTTGCGTAAGGCCCTAACGCCTACAGGTTTTTTGCACACTAAAAAACAACCTCATTACAACACTCTATAAACCATCCTTGGCTCATAGAGAAGCAATTTACGGTTGCCTCGTAGAAACCCTTGATCCCATTCTCAAGGTTATATGAGTTATCTAATCATTTGTTCAGATTTTCCTAGTCTCTATATATATCTATTCTCGATCCACTTGAATTCTCCTACCTGGCAAATAAAAATATTTAATTTATTATAGTTTGCTAAATGCCTATCTCAATTATTCATGGTTGCACAAGGGACTAAGTATTCCGGATTCGAGAATACCTTGCAATACAGCGCCACCAAGTGCCCGAGCCTTCTCGGTAATCGTCCAACAGTATTCCTCCTGCCCACGGGGATCAACATCCCCAATTTTAACATGCTCAGCGACTGGAGTATCTGTCCGCAATAAACCTCTTAGAACGCCATTGCATAAGGAAAGGATCTCCTCCTGTCGAACCCCATCATCTATCTCGCCTAAGCTATCACCTTCGGAAACCTGTTCCCCTATGGCCCGCTTCGCTCTGAAAATTCCAGCTTTAGGTGAATAAAGGACGCGTTTACTTGATATACCTGCCACTTCTCCCGGAATACCAGTGTTTGGTTGAGCCGCTCCCTGATGAATCAACCGTCCTAGATTATGTCCACGGTTTGTTTCCACGACAACATCAACGTCGACTCCTGCTGTGAAACCCGGCCCCAAACCAAACGTTCTCCGAGCCATACTCCGTTTTGTCCCTAGGTTACGTTTGGCCATGATCGCATCCACCAAAACCAATGGGTTTAGCAAGGACAGACACTCTAACTGAGGATCGACCAAAACCGGTATTTCCCCAGCTCGCCAAGCTGCTTCACATTCCTTATGATCCTCGAGACGGCTTGCCTGAACCCCTTCAACTTGCCAACGTCCTTCCGATACAGCAGTTCCAAAACAAACTGGCCACCGAACCATGAGGGGCACAGCAACTTCGGTCATCACAACTCGAAACCCCGTTTTCGCTAGCACCCACCCCACTCCGGAGGCTTGTTCCCCAGCTCCGCGAACTAAAACCACCGGTCCATTCATGACGAGTTTGTTTTTCATAATGGCTTGGCAGGAAACCCCTACGCCTTCAGGCTAGGGGGAGAAATGCCTTACGCATACCCTAACCTGCCATCCTCCTTTCTGTTAATAGACTTTTTCTTCTCTCAATTAATTGAAAGATTTGCAACTGATACTGCCTGTTCCGCACCACACAGAACTGTTTAATGCTAGACCATAGAGCCGTAGATTAGACAAACGTCAACGGGTATGATGGCTTATATAACATAGCAAGTTAATGCTTAGTCTTGTCAACATTAGCTTATAGTTTCCTACAAGCCACTATCCCTTTAGGATAGTGGTTGTTGACTCGCTCGATTCTCCCTTACTAATTTGTACCCGCAAAGCATCGTATTGCTCTGGAGTATCAACATCTTGATAAAAACTAGCCTCCACTGGATACTTCCGCCAGCGGTCCGGATAGCGGTATAAGACTTCTCTCCCACCTTGTTCACCTCGCAGTTCCAAAAGTTCAGGAACAAACCGTCGGTGAAAAAACACAGGTGAAACCGCTTTATCTCCCACAATCGGTACCAGAAAATCCGGAAGATTCTGCAACACCTCCTGCAGGCAACCTGCAAGCCTGGGTACGGTAATCCCCACCTGGTCTCCGGGCAAAAATCCGATACTCTGGACTTCACTGTTTAAGTCTTGTAAACCATAGCGAATTGTCTCAGCAAGCGGTTTAGGGGTTGGCACTTGTATCCAAACCCCACCGAATGAATCAAACATTCGAATACGATCTTCAGTGAGATAGGCCTCGATAGCATGTCTGGCAACAACGTAAATCTCAGTGTCCACTGAGTGAGAGGATGCTGTCAACGAACGATGCTTTTGAAGGGTGATTGCCTCTAGGAGAGTCTGAAGAGTATGACCTAACACCGTAGTTTCCTTCCAAGGCAAAACAAGTTTATCTTGGCCCATTCTCGTCGCTTGCCCCGCAGCCATTACCACAAATCGAACCACTGTAGTTTCCCCTCCTTGGCATCCCCCGCGGCTAACCGCAAATGTTTGGGCTGATATTCCAGCTTATTGACTTCCCGTTGAATGTCTCCCCACCTACGGTTTAAGTCAAGCAAAAGCTTTTCAAGATCCAGCGAAACCTTCGTGTTCAGGAAAATCACCCAAGACATATGCGCATATTGGGCAGCAAAAACGGGGGACCTCAAGAAATAACGCCAAGCCTGCTCTGCGTTCCAAACGTGGCCAAGAAGATCCAGACAACTCTCAGGTCTATGAACTTGCTCCGCTTGGAGGACTCTCCCCCACAAACCACCATCCAGCACTAGCACAACGCAATCCGATCGCCGAGGAATTTGAGGTTCATGGGGTTGCCAGCATTTCAACTTGAGACGTCTGGCTCCATCCCCCTCGATTACCCAAAAACGCTTACCGCTGGGCAAAGCACCGTGAAGTGTCTCGCCCAGAACCCCAACCTGAACTCCACTTTTTTCGAACATACAGACATCTTCTAATATAGCATCATCTACGGCTTTGAGAGGAGGACCAACCCACTTTCCACTTTCCCCCATAACGTCCACATACCAAAAACAAGCTCCTTCTTGTTCATAAGGCGGTGGATTCGGGTTCTTCCAGCAGTACATCAGTTCTTCAGGAAAGACTTTCGTCGTGGTGGTGGCAACAACCCGATGCCCTGCCTTTTCAATCTCCTGGGTTATTGATTGTAGGCAGGTCGTCTTCCCTCCAGCCCCAATGAACGTGACAACTTGCTCGTGCCTTGTCATGGCCCACAAACTGCCACGCTCCCAACTTTTCGGTAACCATGTTCCTGTACCTGCCATTTTCCTCTCCTACAACTGTTTCTGACTAGTATACTAGAGTGTTAGCTAAAGTCCAAATTCAAGCCTCTATAGAACTTACTTCTTATAGGGCGTTTCCCGTACAGGAAGAGAACATCTTAGTTTGCCATCATACCTGTAATAGGCTAAAGCTACAGCAGGTGCGGTAGGAATGGAAGAGATCTCACCCACCCCTTTGGCCCCATAGGCTATTGATGAGGAATTCTTTTCGATAATGATTGACTCGATCTCGGGCACTTCTGTCGATCGGAAAAGGCCCAGTGTGCCAAATTTAGCGGTTGGCACACCTTTCTGAAGGGGAAAATCCTCACGCAGGGCATACCCTAATCCCATGGTAACCCCTCCTTCAATTTGCCCTTCAATAGCCTTCGGGTTGATGGCCTTGCCAACATCGTGCGCTGCCACAACCTTTTCAATTTTCCCCTCGACATTCAATAAGACAACTTGACAGGCATAACTGTACGCCACATGACTGATTGGATTTGGTTTGTCCGAATCCATTGGGTCAGTTTTCCCAAGGTATTCGCCGCTGAATTCGCTCCCTTCCAACTCTTCCAAAGGAGTCTTATACAAGGCTTGTTGCAGTTTGAGAGCAGCCTGTCGTGCTGCCTCACCTGTAAACATAGTCTGACGCGAAGCGGTTGTCGTACCGGAATTAGGCGTCCTTGATGTATCCGGAGCACCAACTTCGATCAGATGCAAAGGCAATCCCGTAGCCTCATGAACGATTTGGGTAGCAATTGTGGCAAAGCCCTGCCCAATACAAGCAGCACTGGTGAGGACCACCACTTTTCCTTGGTCAATTTTAAGTTTAACCCGACCAGTATCGGGAAGACCTACCCCAATTCCTGTGTTCTTCATGCAACAAGCAATCCCTGCCGCATGAGGGTGAGATTCATACACTTCCCGAACCGCCAGGAGCGTTTCTTTAATTGCTGTCCCCTCATCCGTAATCTGGCCAGTCGCATTAACCATGCCTGGTTCCAGCGCATTACGATAACGAATCTCCCACGGTGAAATTCCCACCTTTTCTGCTAAGAGATCCAAATTGATTTCTGCTGCAAAACATGACTGCGTTACTCCAAAGCCTCGGAACGCACCTGCAGGAGGATTATTCGTATAAACACAAAGGCCTGTGATATCGACATTTGGTATCTGATAAGGACCGCTGGCATGGGTACATGCCCGCTGCAAGACCGCTGTACCTAGTGAGGCATAAGCTCCCGTATCTGCTACAATGTTGGCCACCATTGCAGTCAATTTCCCTTCTTCATCACACCCGGTCGTGATATCTAACTCCATGGCATGCCGCTTAGGATGAACTAAGATACTCTCTTTGCGGGTGAAGGTCAGTTTCACCGGTTTTTGGGTTTTCATGGCTAGCAAAGCCGCATGATGCTGGACCGTTAAATCCTCTTTACCACCAAATCCACCGCCGACCAGTTTACTGATCACGCGGACTTTTTCTGCTGGAAGCCCGAGCATAGCCATAATTCCATGTTGGTCATCATAAATGCCTTGGTCCCCGACATAGATCGTGATTCCACCATCTGCCTGAGGAATAGCTAACGCACTTTCCGGTTCCATAAAGGCATGTTCTGTCGGTGGCGTCGAGTAATGCTGGGTGATAACATGCGCCGATTTAGCCAATGCTTCCTGGGTATTCCCTCGGTTGATTTTTGTCATACTCAACAGATTCCCTTTTGGATGTATGTTATGAGCTTGCTCCGCAAGAGCATCGGTTGGACTGAGTATTGGTTCAAGCTCTTCATATTCAACTTTAATAAGCGCTAAAGCTTCACGCGCTTGTTTTTTGGTTTGCGCCGCCACTAAAACAAGGGCATCGCCGATGTAACGCGTTTCTTGTCCGATAGCAATTAAGGTCGACCAATCCTGGAAAATATGCCCGTGATCAGGGTCACCCGGAACGTCTGCCGCTGTCATGACGGCTTCTACGCCAGGATAGCCACTTGCCGCGGATATGTCAATATTCTTCACAAGCGCCCGAGGATATTTAGTCCTCAACACGGCTGCATGGAGCATTTGATCAACATACATATCATCGACATATTGCCCAGTTCCCAATACTTTCTCGCGAGCATCCACTCGATGAATACTAGTCCCAATCCCTGCCCCAGATTGGGGATTGACCTGGAGCTCTCCTCGTAATACTTTGGCTGCTAGCATAATCCCTTCTTCAATCTTCACATACCCAGTGCAGCGACAAATGTTCCCCCGAATGCTCTGTTTTATTTCTTGGGACGTGGGGTTCGGCACCTTATCGAGCAACGCCTTAGCGCTAATGACCATACCCGGTATGCAAAAGCCGCATTGCACAGCTCCGGCTTGGGCAAAGGCCCAAACATAAGCTTCCCGCTCTCGCTCAGATAACCCTTCCACGGTCAAAAGCTTTTTCCCCGCGACCTTACCAACAGTCAATAAACAGGCTCGCATTGCCTTGCCGTCTATTAATAACATGCACGCGCCACAAGTTCCTTCTCCACACCCATTTTTGAGTGACGTTATCTGGGCCTCATCACGCAAGAAATCCAGAAGGTTCATATCCTCTTGTACAGAGTACACTGTATTGTTAATATCAATTTTAAACATTTCCCCCAACCTTTCTCTCAAGAAATGGCTTGCGGGATAAATATATCCCTGTGGGTCCTGCCTCCTGAAGTTGACCGTCTTTCACAACGTGTTTACCACGTAGGAAGACGTGTTGGACTTGGCCCTTCTGCTCGAGGCCTTCATAGGGAGTATAGTCAACCTGTTGATGAAGAGTTTTGGCGGTAATAATCGATGAAACTCGGGGATCCCAGACTACGAGGTCTGCGTCACTGCCAGGGGCGATGGTTCCCTTACGCGGAAACAAGCCGAATAATTTTGCTGCCTTCGTCGAAGTCAGACCTACAAATTCGTTGATCGTTAATTTTCCGGTCATAACGCCATAGGTATAAAGCAATCCCATACGCGTCTCTACTCCAGGCGCACCACTGGGGATCTTACTGAAATCGCCTAACCCTAAGTCCTTTTGTCCTTTATAATTAAAAGCACAATGGTCCGTCGCTACGGTATCCAGGACCCCCGTTTGTAAACCAGACCACAACCCCTCCTGATGTTCTTTGGAGCGCAAAGGCGGCGAAATCACGTACTTAGCACCGTTAAATCCTTCTGAACGATAATAACTGTCATCGAGGAGGAGGTATTGTGGGCACGTTTCCGCATAAACATTTAACCCTTTGCGTTTCGCTTTCTCTACGGCCTCCAGTGCACCACGACAGGTGAGATGGACTACATAGAGAGGCGCATCAGCAATCTGAGCAAGGGTAATCACTCGGTTGGTTGCCTCTTCTTCAACTTCAGGGGGTCTGGTCAGAGGGTGATAATACGGAGCAGTCTGCCCCTGCGCACGCGCTTCTCGCACCAAGTAATCGACGACATCTCCGTTCTCACAATGAACACAAACCAGAGCCCCACACTCTTTTGCCTGGCGCAAAGCCTGCAATAAAGCGCCATCATCCACCTGCAGGACATTTTTATAGGCCATATATAGTTTAAACGAAGGAACACCCTCTTGATGAACTAAATCGGTCATTTCTTGGGCAACTTGCTCATTCCAATCAGTTATGGCCATATGAAAACCAAAGTCTACATAACATTTGCCATCCGCCTTAGTATGCCAATTTTCTAAGCCCCTCTTCAGGGTTTCCCCTTTAAACTGAGTGGCAAAATCCAGGATGGTTGTTGTCCCCCCCAGCACCGCTGCTTTCGAACCAGATAAGAAATCATCCGAGGTTGAAAACGTTCCCATCGGGAGATCAAAGTGAGTGTGCGGATCAACTCCTCCCGGAAATAAAAAGCAGCCATCCACACAGATTACCTGATCACCAGGTTGCTTGATCTCATAGCCAATAGCTACAATTCTCTCGCCTTCAATGCGGACGTCTGCTTGATAAAGATCGGCAGCCGTAACAATCGTTCCACCGTTTAACACAATACCCATCTTCATTTCTCCCGTCATCTGGCCCATGCTTATGACCTCTAATTTCTGAATAGGCGCAGAGTGCTTCCCATTAGGGAAGCGTCTCTGCGCTCATTCTTATTCAAAAAGCTACTTAAACCATGATCGCTCTTCTCATTCTAGCGTGAATATCATACGTACTAGAGTCCTGCAGGAAACTTACTGAAGATGAAGCTCTAAGTTAATCCAGTGCACGGTTAATGTTTCAAGGTTCCTCAGAATAAGTTTTAACATTAGTTAACTTATTTCTTAATAAACGTACCTGTAATACCGTTAATTCCGTCTTTTGCTTTTTCAAGAAGCGTAATAAGAGCTGTGCGATTATCTCCAGAAGATGCAAAATCAACCGCTGCCTGAACCTTTGGTAACATAGATCCCGGTGCAAAATGACCTTGCTTAATATATTCTTTTGCTTCGTCTGTTGTAATGCTGTCAAGCCATTTTTCGTCAGGTTTTCCGAAATTAATTGCCACTTTTTCTACTGCAGTCAAGATGATTAGGAAGTCAGCATCAACTTCCTGCGCCAAGACACTGCAGGCAAAATCCTTGTCTATGACAGCACTTACGCCTTTTAGATGGTGTCCTTGTCTGATAACAGGGATACCTCCACCTCCGCAGGTAATGACGATCTCACCGGAATTCAATAAATTTTTGATTGTTTTAATTTCAATGATTTCTTTAGGAAGCGGGGAGGCTACAACCCTGCGATAACCTCTTCCCGCGTCCTCGATTACTTGAAAGCCTTTTTCCTTCGCAAACTTAAGTTCTTCTTCGTTCATGAAATGGCCAATCGGTTTTGTAGGATTTAGAAACTTAGGATCATCCTCATCCACCCGAACCTGAGTGATTACTGTGGTAACAGATTTTTCTATGCCACGGTCCAGCAGTTCTTCCTTCAAAGCATTCTGCAAATCATAGCCTATATAGGCCTGGCTCATTGCGACGCAGACTGACAGGGGTGTGAAAGTTGGATGCATTGGATTTGAACGCCCATAGACATCCATAGCCTCATGAATCATTCCAACCTGTGGCCCGTTCCCGTGGGAGATCACTACGTCGTGTCCTTCTTCGATCAAATCAGCAATAGCTTTGGAAGTACTTTTGACTGCGATCATCTGCTCAGGCAGATTGTTACCCAGTGCATTTCCGCCTAAGGCTATAACAACTCTTTTTTTCATGATGCTAATTCAGTCCTTTTAATTAGTCTTAGGCGAACGCTTAGTCAAACTTTCTTTGCTTGGCAGCTTTCTCCAAGGCGCTTAAAGTAGCCTGTGGATTTTTAAATTTGCTTAAGAATATCATAGCGGCAATAACATAAGGCTTATAGCTTGCTTGCTTGTAGAGTGGAATACGATATCGATCAAATACGCTGGCATCGACTTCGCCTTCATCACAGCTTACACCCGTGATATCCGCTGGCAGACAATGCATATAGGTGGCTTTGCCAGCCTTTGTCAACTTCATCATTTCTTCTGTGCAAGCCCAATCTTTATGCTCTGCATTCTGGGCCAGTAATTCCTTTTCAAGGGCCTTGATCCCATCCGAATCGCCGTTCCCATATAATTCAGTGCGTTTTTCCATCGCTACAAATGGAGCCCAGCTCTTTGGATAAACGATGTCGGCATCTCTGAATGCTTCTTCCATGCTGTTTGTTTTTGTGAAAGATCCTCCTGATTTTGCAGCATTTGCCTTGGCGACTTCTTCTACATCTGACATGATCTCATATCCTTCAGGATGTGCAAGGACTACATCCATTCCCATACGAGTCATTAAACCGACTATACCTTGAGGCACAGAAAGCGGCTTTCCGTAGGAAGGTGAGTAAGCCCATGACATGGCAATTTTCTTTCCTTTCAGGTTCTCTACACCACCAAATTCATGAATGATATGCAGCATGTCGGCCATCGACTGAGTAGGGTGATCTATATCGCACTGTAGGTTTACTAGGGTAGGTCTTTGCTCCAAAATTCCATCCTTATTTCCTTGCTGTACAGCCTTGGAAACTTCACGCATGTAAGCATTTCCCTTGCCGATATACATATCATCACGAATACCAATAATATCTGCCATAAAGGAGATCATATTTGCAGTTTCACGAACTGTTTCGCCATGAGCTATTTGGGATTTCCCTTCATCCAAGTCCTGAACCTCTAGTCCAAGAAGATTACAGGCCGATGTGAAGCTAAAACGGGTACGAGTAGAGTTGTCACGGAATAAAGAAACCCCAAGTCCGCTTTCAAAAACCTTAGTAGAGATATTGTTTTCTCTCATAAAGCGAAGAGCGTCAGCAATAGTGAATAAAGCTTCTAACTCATCATCTGATTTTTCCCAAGTCAGCAAAAAGTCATTGTTGTACATATCTTTAAAATTCAGATTGTCTAATTTTTTAAGGTAATCATTCAAGGTTTTCATAAAAATCTCCTTATTCTATGATTATTTTTGATAGTTTGAAGTATGCAACAGCTGAGCGGCGCACATGCGACGGAACAGGATTTTCCTAGTGCCACATGCGCCAAGGATGGGCATAGCATGCGGCCAGAAAGCATAAGGGTTTTGACGTTTTAGCTTCAGTGCTGACCAGAGTAGCAACGGAACCTATGCGATGGGCGTAATCACTACTCGCCTATTTTTACGAGATTTTCTGTTGCCTTGGGCATCAACTCAGCATACTTCTGAACATAAAGACTCGGAATCATCGCATACATGGCCGCACAATCGACCAGTTCTTTTTTCCAGGTCCGCTCATTCGGAGCGTGGGCTTGATCTTCATGACCAGGACCAAAACCAATGCAAGGGATACCGTATCGACCCATAATTGAAACCCCGTTTGTGGAGAACGTCCACTTGTCAACCACTGGATCTTTACCGAATAATCCTTTGTAAGAATCTTCTAAGGTAGAACTTACAGGATGACCCTCCTCGATGAGCCAAGTAGGGAAATAGCATTCTGTCGGATAAACCAAATTCGTATATGAAGGTCGTTCATACATATACATCGTAACTTCTGCTCCTGAAGATTTTACCGAAGGAAGGTTTTTAATCTGTTGAACAGCATATTCCCAGGATTCGCCCGCAGTTAGACGACGATCAACCGAAATCCAGCAACTATCGGCAACTGCACAACGAGATGGAGAGGTGTGGAAGATTTCAGAAACGGTCAAGCTCCCTTTACCAAGGAACGGGTGATCTAAGAGATTTTCGTGGAGTGCACGCAGTTCTGAGATAATCGGAGCCATTTTGTAAATCGCATTGTCACCGCGCTCTGGCGCCGAGCCATGACAACTAACTCCCTTGGTCATAACCTTAATTTCCATCCGACCGCGGTGTCCTCGATAAATTTTCCCGTCGGTCGGTTCGGTAATTACTACGAACTCTGGTACAACTTTGTCTTCATTAATAATGTACTGCCAACATAAGCCATCACAATCTTCTTCCTGTACAGAACCAACGACAACCAGAGTATAGTCATCTTCTAAACCGAGATCCTTGATGATCTTTCCAGCGTAAACCATGGAAGCCATTCCGCCGGTCTGGTCAGAGGTACCGCGCCCAATAATGATTTCTTCATCTTCATACCCCAGATAAGGATCATACTTCCAAAGGCTTGGGTCGCCGACGCCAACCGTGTCAATGTGCGCATCCATCGCGATCAAATGTTTGCCATGACCAATATAACCTAAGATGTTGCCCATTGGGTCAATATCCACTTTGTCGAATCCTACTTTTTCCATCTCTTCTTTGATACGCAGGACGACTTTCTTTTCATCGCAGCTCTCGCCAGGAATGGCGATAAGGTCCCGTAAAAACCGACTTATTTCCGGCTCATATTTTTTGGCCAGGTCAAGAACTTTTGCAAAATTAGTATCCAAAATAAAATTCCCCTTTCGCTCCTCTTGGTCGATCGATGATATAACCTGAATCATGCTTTAGTGTGATCTTTCTGGTTCTATTTAATGCAAGAACAATGCCAATCGCCTAGGTAACAAAAAGTCATTCTGGAGGCTCATTTAAGTTGCCGATCTCCCGTAAATCCATCCTCTATTCTTACGCTCAGTCTCAAATTGAGATAATAATTTAACGAAACTAGACAAATCATCTCTCTAGAACGGCACCGATTCGACACACTTTGCATTTCGTCTCATTTTGAGACCGAAATCCAGTTTTGATACATCGTTTCAGCCAATTTGATACTCCTTAATCTTCCGATAGAGGGTTGCTCTGCTAATTCCCAGTAATTTTGCCGCATCGTCCTTATGCCCCTGACTATCAACCAGACTTAAGGCCTTCAGGATCGCTTCCCGCTCTAACTTCTTTAAATTAAGGGATGAGTTTTGAGACTCGGGTTTGAGCAGAGTTTTAAACCGTTGCGGTAAAGTGTCGGAGGTAATGTTTCCTCCCGCCACCATTGTAACGCAATATTCAACGACATTACCTAATTCGCGGACATTACCTGGCCACGAATAGTTAGCTAGGATATCTATCGTTTCCTGAGTAATGCCACTAACCGACCTATCAGTTACTGTAGCATAATAATCCAAATAGAATTGAACTAAAATTGGCACATCCTCAAGACGTTCACGAAGTGGCGGGATCGTTAAAGGAATTACACTTAAACGATAATAGAGATCTTCTCTAAACTCGCCCGTTTTTACCATTTCATCTAAGTCCCTGTGCGTTGCTGCGATTATGCGAACGTCCAGAGGAATAGAGCGCGTCCCCCCAATGCGTTCAACTCTTCTTTCTTGTAAAACTCTGAGGATTTTGACCTGCAAGTGCAGGGGCATGTCTCCGATCTCATCTAAAAAAATCGTACCATTGTGCGCTAACTCAAATTTCCCCAGTTTGCCACCCCGTCTGGCACCCGTGAACGATCCTTCTTCATAGCCAAATAGTTCACTTTCCAGAAGATTTTCAGGAATGGCTCCGCAATTTATGGCAATAAAGGCATGTCCTTTTCGCTTACTGCTCTGATGAATCGCCCGCGCTAACAGCTCTTTGCCTGTGCCGCTCTCGCCTTGTATCAGGAGCGTTGCCTTACTCGGAGCCACGTGTAAAGCCAACGCTTTCAAGGTGTTCATTTTAGGAGACTCGCCAATGATCTGTGAGAAATGGGTTTCGATCTCACTGACAGTTGCCTCTTTGACCAGTTTCTTAATTTGCTTGATATCTTTTACCGAGATTACTGCGCCTTCAATGACCCCGTTATTTTTGATAGGGACAACATCACAGTAAAGTTGGGTGGCCACCCTTTTCCCTCGAATCGGACCAGAAAAAGGATCCCCCCGTTCCACTGCGAACCATAGCCTTTTATCATCCAACAGTTGATACAAAACCTGATCTTGGTTTTCGTCAATATCCAGTAATTTAGCAGCTAAGGTATTATAATGCGTTACGTGCTGCTGATCATTGATCAGTAAAATCCCATCGTGCAAGAGATTCAACACCGTGAGCAATTGGCTCGTCATCAATTCTCGTTCATAATTATGCTGATTTTCAATAACCTTTCCGACAAGGAGTTCTGCCATCTTTTCCAGAAAGAGCAGCAAAGATTGCTTGTTATCCATTAGGCGTTTCGTTTGCTTTTCATTGAAGCTTACTAAGCCAATCGCCCCTATAATATGTTCTTCTACGCGTATTGGAATAGCTACTTCCGCATACTCCTGACAATTCCCCCGGCTTGGACAAGGCTGACAGAGATCATTAAATCCAGGATCGTCAATAATAACTGCTGCTCCAGTCTCCATCACATGCCGATAAACAAAACCATCATCCATCGGAGAACCGCATTGGCTCTTATATTTTCCCGTCCCTGCAACCCGTATAAGATCGGGATCGGCAATTTCAACCTCAATCTTTAGAGCTGCAGCAATGGCATCTGCAGTCTGTTGTACAGTGCTCTTAATATCACTAAGACGATACATGCTTTACCTCATATTTTAGTTTGCTTTTAAACTATATTATATACAATTTTTCGGCATTTCGCTTATTCCAATATCACCAAAGATCTAAATTCCTTTCAGACAAAAAAAGAAGCACCTTATCTCCAAAGAGATTCGGTGCGCCGACCATGGATGGTCAAGTGTCCCTGTAGCCCACGAAAACACTGTTTTCGCACGGATTACCCTTCTTGCAGACACGGGCTTCGCACGTATTAACCTTCTTGCAGGATGGTGAGAAGGGACCATCGCCATGACGATAAGCGGACGAGCTTATCGCCACACTGCAACCTATTACGCATACTCCTGCAGTGTGGATTGGCTAGATGCCGTGATGGTCGAGTGTCCCTGTAACCATCAATTACTTACCAGTTGACGGTAATTCTCCATCCCACACGATGCTGCGATATTTATAGGGATCTGTATTTCCTTCTGTGTTGAAGATTAAAATTTGTGAGTTTTCATCCAGACCTAACACTTCCCTAGCTCCTTTAAACTCTTCAGCTTGCAAAATAGAACTGAGTAATCCTGCGGTCACCGCGCCGGATTCACCGGATATGACTTTTGGATCACCTAGCAGCGGATTAGCCAAAATACGCATTCCCCGCGCCGCTACCCAATCAGGACAGGAAACAAACAGATCGCTGTAATCACGCAATATATTCCAACCAATCAAATTGGGTTCTCCACAGGCCAATCCTGCCATAACAGTTGCCATGTCTCCGCCAACTACTCGGGGTTTACCATCCCCTGCCAAGGCTGATTTATATAAACAATCCGCTTGATTGGCTTCCACGATCACTGTTTTAGGACAATTTTCTTTAAACAAGGACGCAAAATAACCTTGCACAGATCCTGCCAACGCTCCAACCCCTGCCTGAATAAAAATATGAGTCGGTTTCTGGACACCAAAGCTATTTAACTGTTCTAAGGCCTCGGCCGACATTGTTCCATAGCCTTGCATAATCCAACTTGGGATCTCCTCGTACCCTTCCCAAGAGGTATCTTGGACAACCACCCAACCCTTCTTCTCAGCTTCGACAGCTGTCATGCGCACCGCATCGTCATAATTCAAATCCGTGATCTCAGCCTCGGCACCTTCTTCTCTGATTTTCTCAAGCCGATACTGAGAAGACCCCTTAGGCATATAAACAACTGATTTTTGGCGCAACTGTCTAGCGGTCCATGCTATACCCCGACCATGATTCCCGTCGGTAGTCGTGGCAAAGGTAATATCCCCCAATTCTTCCTTGACCTCTGGGGAGGTGAGTACCTCAAATGGCAATTCACTAATATCTTTGTTAAGTCTTTGGGCCAGGTATCGGCCGATCGCATAGGAACCACCTAAAGCCTTGAAGGCATTTAAGCCAAAACGAAACGACTCATCTTTGACATAGATTCCACTTACACCTAAGTTCTTAGCAAGTCTTTTAAGTTCGCGTAAAGGGGTAGGCAGATAATCAGGGAACGTCCGATGAAAATTCATAGCCTTATCTATTTCCGACTTATTGAAAAGTTCGGTTGAAGCACCCGTTCCATTTTCCTTATGCATATTGTTTTGTATCCATTTAATTTTTTCATTCATAACCAAGATCTCTCCTCTTTTTATTGCTTAATGATATGTTTTTTCAATACGACATCAAAAAAACAATTTGTTGTTTTGCGCTGATGTCTACTTTATAATGCAATTATTATGCCAACTTTGAATCGATTGGTCAGCTAAGCTCAAATCCGCGACCCAGACCCCTAAAAAATAATAACTAAGGGATTCTCACATTGATTGTGAGAATCCCTTGAATTATTTAACTATACTTTTGGTTATAAGTTATTATCCGGTTATTAAGCTAGTAATTACATCAGATAGCTTTAATATCCGTACTTAGCGGAAACTATAACTATTAATAAAAGCATTCCCTTGTCTTGATGATATTATAAATCATATCATTGTATGGTACGTCTATATTAAGCTTTCTACCTAATTTAATGATTACATGAGTGAGACTATCTATTTCTGTTTTATTTTTTCTCTCTATATCTTGAAGCGTAGAAGATCTGTGGTCATAAGTCGAGGGAATTAGTTTTTCATAAAATTCCTTTTTGTAGCTTTCGGCATTTTCCCAATAGGAACTATAGCCTGCTGCTATCATTACTTGAAATATCTCATCAATGATTTTATTCATGATGTATGTTGAATAACTAGTTTCAGTTAGTTTCCCATAGTTTACATTAAAAATTGCACCCATTGGATTTAATGTACAATTGTAAAGCATTTTAGCCCAGAGAGCCTTGCCAATTTCTTCAGTAACCTCGCAAGGTATTCCTCCATCATTAATTCCTTTGGCAAGAGGAAGGATACAATCAAGACTATTTCCATACAAACTTCCGATCAGCATGGGTGCTGCATGTACTGTGACTTCACTTATGTTTAATTCCGGACGGGTAAATCCAGTAATAACACGTGCGGAGTAAATCTGTTGTTTATCAAAAAATTTCAGGAAGACCTCATCATTGCCAAAACCATTTTGGAATAAAACAATCTTGCCAGAAGCCTTTAAAATATGTTTATTATGCCCTAATTCTTCAGCTATTTCTGCAGAAATCGTCGTCTTCGTGCAGACAAGAATGAAGTCATAATGTCCTTCTTCTATAGCCTGAAGCTTTTCATAGATCCTTACTTTTCCTGCAGGAATTACAACGCTTGGAAATAATCCTTTTCTCACAATTCCGTTTTTCTCTACGGCCTCTTTAGTTTTTCCTTTGGCGAAAAGTTCTAAGTCCCAGCCCACATCACTTAAGGAAGCGCCGATCGCAAGCCCTACTGCTCCTGAACCGATTAGAAGTGCTTTCATACTATCTACCACTCTTTTCAAAAAAATATTATGCGTTCTATACAAACATATCCTTAAATTAAATGAATGTAAACAAGCCTCCCCCGTTTCACCTACTTAATTTCTTTACCAGACCTATCAATCCCTCCTTACTCTCGCTGCATACCCGCAGTGAAATACATCGGATGACTAGGACCTGCAGGATAGACATATTGTATCAATAATTCTCATGCCTCTTTATCTCCCTGACGCGCTTGTTTCACTAATTCCGCGACCTGTTCCCAAGCTAATCTTCTCTTTCGCTCTTTGCTACACCCTATAGATGATGCATTTGCCACGAAAGTTCCTTTCAAAAAAAATAGTGATGTTATCATCTTGATAATATCACTAATACTTACCGAATATTATAAATAAATCTCCCTTTGCCGCTGTCCCTAAATCAAGCTGTACCACTTTGTCAATTTTCATCCACTAATTCCCTGAGCTTAGACAGAACTCCATCCCTTTTCATACGTAACACGAGACTTAATTAATCAACTTAACAAACTCATCAACAAGCATGGGATCAAACTGTATTCCTTTGAATCTGACAATTTCCGCCAGAGCAGTTTCTTTAGACAGGGCTTTTCTATAGGGTCGATTATTTGTCATAGCATCAAAAGTATCGACAATTGAAAGTATCCTGCTCTGTAACGGAATCTCCTCGCCCTTCAACTTGAAGGGATAACCATTACCATCCCACCACTCATGATGCTTAAGGATCCAATCCGAAATATGAGCGAGGTTAGGCGAGGATTCGGCAATATGGTAACCGATTTCGGTGTGCCGATTCATTTCGATTTTTTCATCTTCAGTAAGCCTTCCGGGTTTAAACAGTATTCTATCAGGTATTCCAACCTTCCCGATATCATGGAATTGAGCAAAGAGACGCATGTCCTCAATCTCATTTTTCGACATACCGATAGCTTCAGCCAACTTGCCCGATAATTCCTGCATCCTGTCGCCATGACCTTCGGTGATAAAATCGCGGACTTCCAGCATCTTGGTAATAATATCAATATTTTTGCTCTTCTCACTCTGCCGATGATGTAGTTTTTCACGGTACATCATATTATCCGCCATCTTCAACAATTCTCTTAAATCCTTTTGTTCACCATTCCCAACAGCATAACCCAGAGAAATGCTTAGGGGTATAATACTCTCATCAGAATTTATTTTATTAAGTAAATTCTCCATTTTAAGCCTTAGGTCTGACAGTTCATTAATAGCTGTATGTTTAATTAATACAGCAAACTCATCTCCACCAATCCTGGCAACGATAGCCTCTTGACCAAAACACTCACCTAAAATATTTGCTGCTTTTTTTAAATAGTCATCACCGACAGCATGACCGAGAGCATCGTTGACCAATTTCAATCCGTCAATATCGCAAATGACAATACCAATTCCTATAGTAGCTTCATTACGGTATTTATTCAATTTATGTTCAAAATAGGTTCTGTTATAAAGACCTGTTGAAGCATCATGGATACTCATGTTATAAAGTCTAATCTCGGATTCCTTACGGCGAGAAATATCTCTAACAACTGCCAGTACCTTATCCTCCCCACATAAAACAAGTCGCACTTCAAAAAAAGTCTCCTGGCATAATTTTTGAGAAGAGATCTCAAAGGTTTGGATTTCACCGGTCTCAAATAGTTTTTCTATGCCTTGTAAAACGCGCTCGGCATTATGCTCCCCAACATAGGCCAAATTCTTGATATTCTTACCTAAAAAACCTGCCTGCAAACGAGAGGGAATAATAGTATTTTCTAAATAATTATCTATTATACTTCCCTTACGATCCAATAAGAAAAACATATCAGGCATAACCTTTAAAAATGCGCTAAGTCTAGTTTCACTTTCTCTTAAGGCTTTTTCTGAATTTTTTCTATCAGTTATATCAACAAGTGTAATAATAACCTTAGACAACCTACCCGATTCATCGAACTCTGGTTCATTATCTCCCATGGTCCATCGAACACTACCGTTGTCAGGATTTCGGATCCCAATAATTTGTTCGCGTGAGGGTTTGTTTGTAGAAATCACTTTGATTAGCGGAAGTTCTTTCAGAGTTAATTTCTGACCATCCTCGTTTATGTAATGCTTAATAATCTCCTCAAGCGCTACTTTGGGAGGATGATCAATGAGGGATTGTTTCATGACAGATTGTTCTATGAGGGGTTCGTCCTGAAGGTTTATAGGGCTTGCCAATTCGAAAAACTTTCTATTGCTTACCAGCATCTCCCCTTCAGGAGAAAACACAGCTACACCCACATGCAGATTAACTAGAAGAGTTTCAATCTTTTCATCACTATCTTCAAGCTTATCAAATGTATCAGTAAGTTCAATGGTCTTGGTCTTTAGTTTCTTTTGAAGGCTTAAATATTGCACAAACAAAATTACAGCTACGGATGCGGTCAGCAACAAAGCACTAAGTAATGTGAACTCGTTAACATTATGGTTAACAATGGCTTTCTGCGAGAATACATAAAACAGGAATAGGGGTATCCAAAACAACTGAAATATATTTCGAATTGACTTAGTCATATTACCTCACCCCTCTAAATCTATAAAGAAATATGTTTCCTTTAATTCAAAATCCGTTGTTCACTTAACTACCTATTTGCTCGCACTTTATTCTAATATAATTCTACAATTTTCTATAAATTCCTTCAATTTTATATAAAAAACACGGTGCTAAACTTTCACGTCGACCCTCTTTTCATAATTCAAAGGATCTCCAGCACTTCCACCTCTGTCTTGAAGAGATCAGAACATAAAGAAAACCCGGCTTCGCCGAGCCTTAGCGAAGGCGAAACCGTTGGTTGCACTTATGCAACAGACGAAGACACTGTTTTCGCACGTCTTAGCCTTTTTGCAGTATGTACCGAAGTTATACTTTCTGATTAGTATAAAGAAAGGCAGCGGTTCATTTATGTGAACCGCTGCCTTTTTACAATATTTTCCCCGTTATTCTCCACTAAGCTTCAAGATTTCCCGATCATATTGGGAAAGGAAATCTGATTATAATTTTTCCGCAATACCTGTTTTTTCATTGAACTCTTCAATCAGTTTATCCAGTTCAGGCCCCATCTGATGCAGCTTGCCCCAGTAATTGTCATAATCGTACCACTGGGCATTCAGTTCATCCAGATCATACTCTTGTTGTTCAATCCAAGTGTAGTACTTGAGATTATGAATGCGTTTTTTGCTCTGGTAAGTCAACTCTTCCATACTGTCTGTTCTAACGCCCAGAACATTGCGATTATGATCAATGGCAGCATTCAGAGTACTGTAAGCTTGGCCTCGTTCTTCTTTCATCTCTTGCAGTCTCGACTGATACATTTCTGCAGAATCCGTTAGGACAGTAATGACAATATCATCTTCCGTTAACTCATAGTATTTAGCGAATTTGATGCAGGATAAGATGTTGGCAGCCCCGGAAATCCCCACCCATGAAAGCTTAGTAATGACCTCTTCAGAGATTCCTTGTTCTCTCAGATAGTCCTGTCCAGCGGGTTCATTAAAGAGACGGAACATACCTAGGCTATCATTATCATCGATGGCGATGACCATATCTGTATTTTTCACATTGTGAATCCAAGGGATATGTTTATCGCCGATTCCTTCAATTCTATGATCACCAAATCCATTGTTCAGTAAGGTTGGGCATTGTAAGGCTTCACCCACAGCAATTTTAGCTTTGGGGAATTGATCTTTCAAATAGTCAGCACTTCCGAGGGTACCAGCGGAACCTGAGGTTAAACATACCCCTGCCAGTCGGCCATTGGCACCAGCTTCGGCTTTAATAATATCATGCATCGCATTACCCGTGACTTCGTAATGCCACAAATGATTACCTAGTTCCCCAAACTGATTAAAGATCACCACATTGTCGCGAGTTCGGCGTAGTTCCCAGGTTTTATCATAAATCTCTTTCACATTACTTTCACAGCCAGGCGTTGCAATTATTTCTCCGGCGACGGTCTTCAGCCATTCAAAACGCTCTCGACTCATATTCTCCGGTAAAATAGCAATTGATTTACAGCCTAATAAGGCCGAATTATACGCTCCACCACGGCAGTAGTTACCGGTTGAAGGCCAAACGGCTTCATGATATTTCGGATCAAATTGCCCCGTCACTAAACGAGGAACTAAGCAGGCAAAACTCGCTCCAACCTTATGAGCCCCAGTTGGGAAATACTTACCGGCCATAGCAATAATTCTAGCCTTAACCCCTGAAATTTCAGGAGGAATTTCAACATAGTTAGGTAAGGCATTGAATAATCCGCCTTCTTTAACCGGTTGGTTTCGCCAAGATATTCTAAACAAGTTAATTGGGTCTACGTCCCATAAACCAGTCGTCTTTAATTTTTCTTTAATTTTGGCAGGAATCTTATCAGGATCTTTCATCTGAGCCATGGTTGGAATAACTACGTTTCTTTCTTTAACGCTCTGCACAGTTTTTTTAAGCTGCTCTTCATTAATGGTTAAATTAATCAAGTTACTCATTCAAGCTACCCCCGTCTTCGTAGTTCGTATTTCGTCTTTCGCAGTTCCAAATCCGTAGTTCTCTGTTCCCCGGTAGGGGGCAATTCACGAATTGCCCCCTACGTAGTTCCAAGTCACCTATACTTTTCAAATTTGTCGTTCGTAGTTCCCTAATAATAGCACCCCTAACATCAAATCCAACGTTAATCTCTTCGTCGCGTTCGTCACATCTCGTTCGAACCACGATCAACGCCTTCCAATCTCACTATAAGCTCGTTAAGCGAGGGCTCTACTTTAATAGGTTCACCAGCAGCAGCGATGGCATTTTTGACGTCTTTTAAACCATTTCCGGTCACAATAGCTACTACTTTTTCGTCTGCTCCAATAATTCCTTTTTCCACCATTAATTTAAGCCCTGCCATACCCGTTACACCGGCTGGTTCACCGAAAATGCCACTTGTTCTGCCCAATTGGCGCATGGCCTCTAAGATGGCTTCATCCGGTACAGCCATCATCAACCCATTCGACTCCCGGACGGCCCGCAAGGCCTTATCTGGATTACGCGGCACGCCGACTGCAATGCTATCCGCTAACGTGTTCTCTTCAGCAGGACGCCAGGGACGATCTTCCAGGAAAGCATCAACCAGTGGACTGCATCCTGTGGACTGGACACCTAAGACTTTGGGCAAACGATCGATCCACCCAGCCAAGTAGAGATCCTTGAAGCCTTTCCAAACCCCAGCAATTGTGCACCCATCACCGACGGAAAGAGCCACCCAATCAGGCACTTCCCAATTCAATTGCTCGGCAATTTCCAAGGCAACGGTCTTCTTCCCTTCGACCAAGTAAGGGTTAATCGCAGCGTTTCGATTATACCAGCCCCAGCGCTCAATAGCCTCTGCAGAAAGTCTGAAGGCATCTTCATAGGACCCTTGGACACTGATAACCGTTGCGCCAAAGATCAGCAATTGGGCGATCTTCCCCTGGGGAGCTCGACTCGGAACAAAAATAACACTCTTTAAGCCCATTGCAGCAGCGCTTCCAGCCAAGGATGAGGCTGCATTACCCGTTGAAGAACAAGCAACCGTCGGGGCCTTTTCCTCAACTGCCTTAACCACTGCAATAATCGAGGCCCGATCTTTCAGAGAAGCTGTTGGATTTTGTCCGTCGTCTTTGACATAAAGGTTACTCATTCCTAAGCTCTTGGCCAAACCCGGCGGTTTATAAAGCGGACTCCAGCCCACTCTAAGATGAGGGCGAGGAGACTCTGGGTGAATCGGAAGAAAAGGCAAATAACGAAAGATTGAAAAGTCTTTGGATTGGGTGAGTTGCTCACGCGACGTCATTCTATTAATCTCTTGATAATCATATTCGACATCCATAATGCCGCCTTTTGAGCCACAAGATGGACAAGTATACGTCCCCGCTGCGGCAGGAAATTCCTTATTACATTCAATACAACGTAGTCCCAACACATTCTTCAATGAAATCACCTCAAATTCTATTCCAGACGCCTTGTGCTAATTCACGTGAACGTTCCCCGATGGCTACTTCATCAATGTCGATGAGTTTTCTGTCCAGCATGCGTACTCGCCCATTGATCACCGTCGTTTCCACCGACCGTCCAGAGACCCCAAAAAGCAAATGTCCTGTCCAATTGTTGGAATTCAGCGGAGTTGGCGGTACATAATCCACGACAATAACATCTGCCCAAGCTCCGGCGACTAATTCCCCAAATTTCCCGCCAAAGAGTTCCGACGCAATCTCAGGGTTATTCCCATAAAGCATCTGGGGAACTTCGCCCCACGCTACACTGGGATCAGCAGCCGCATGCTTATGAAGTACATTTGCTACTTTAGCACTCTCAAACATATCACAGGTATAGCCATCCGTTCCCAGCCCAACCTTAACTCCTTGACTCATCATTTTAAGAACGGGTGTTACGCCCACAGCATTTCCCATATTTGACTCCGGATTATGCACAACTTGAGTTTGCGAAGCCTTGAGCAGATCGATTTCATGATCATCAATATGCACACAGTGCACGGCAATGGTTTTCGGTCCTAGAATCTTGAATTTTTCCAGCCGTTCAACCACCCGCATGCCGTGTTTGCTAACACAGTCTTGAACATCTTCGACTCCTTCAGCAACATGGACGTGAAATCCCGCCCTTTTACTTTTGGCAGCCTCACTGCACGCTGCCAAGGTTTGATCGGATAAAGTTAACGAAGCGTGAAGCCCGAACATCCCTGCGACCATGGGATCAGGGTTAGCCTGACACGCTGCGATAAAGTCAACATTTTCTTGAATACCCTCTTGGGCAATCTTCTCGCCATCCCGATCTGAGACCTCGTAGCAAAAAGCAGCACGGACTCCGATTTCCTTGGCAGCCTTGGCGAGAGTCGATAAGCTTCCGGCAATAGCCATAGGGCTGGCATGATGGTCAATAATCGTTGTCGTCCCCGTTTTGATGCATTCAATTAATGGAGTTAAACCACTAAGATAAACATCATCAAGGGTCAATAATTTATCGAGTTTCCACCAGAGTCCTTCCAGTATATCTCCAAAGCTTTTGGGCGGCTTGCTTTTAGAATCCATTCCTCGGGCGAAGGTACTGTAGAGATGCATATGGGTATTGATCATCCCCGGCATAATCAGCTTGCCATGAGCATCGATAAACTCCGCCTCTGGAAACCGCGCCTGCAAATCTTGAGTTGAACCGATTTCTTGAATCTTATGATCTTGGATTAGGACGCCACCTTGTGGAATAACCTGATTACTTTTACCCAGGGTCAAAACGATACCATTTCCTATTAGAAGCATCTTTTACTCATCCTCTCTGTTTGAAAAACTTTTTCTTAATCATACCCTAAGTAGTATCACCTAATGCACCCGTTCTCAAGTTGGTCGGACTAAAACTATGGCCTTTAAGGAGCACATCGCCCGGCATAGACCACACCCAATGCACCGGCTCATAGTTACTTGAGGCAATTCTTCCGCCATAGAAATCGCATCATTTCCGCCAGATCGACATGCTGTGGAACATATTCCACAACCATCACAGACTTCTTTCCTAATATGTGCCACGAATTGGATGCCCCTCGGAAGCTGGGAGTGTTCAACTAAATACGGCAAGGACCGTCCGATGACATCCGTCAAACTCTGGAAACCCATTTCCTTCATCCAGCCTGCTAAACCTTGAGTAAGGTCCTTGATGATTCCTATGCCGAAACGCAAAACAGCCGTACAAAGTTGCAAGGTACTGGCCCCAAGAAGCAGGAATTCAGCACCATCTTGCCATGTAGTGATCCCACCACTAGAAGCTATATCCAGATTTACTTTTTGCGCGATCTCAGCTGTACAACGCAAAGCAATCGGTTTCAAGGCCGGCCCGGAGAGTCCTCCATACGTTGATAACCCTGCCACATTGGGATAAGGAATCAAGGTCGAGAGGTTAACACCCGTAATGCTCTTTATCGTATTTATAGCACACACGCCATCCGCACCACTGCGTTCTACCGCCGCTGCCGTAGCTATTATATCGGAATCTTGGGCCGATAATTTAATGACCACAGGAACATCGCCAGTTACTTCTTTAACCCAACGAGCGATTTGCTCAGTTCCGACGGGTTCTTGAACCATAGAACATAAACTCCACTCAGCTCCATGCGGACACCAAATACTGCATTCAATAATATCTGCGCCCGCATCAACAAAGCGCTTCGCTAGCGATTGCCAATCTTCCCGCGTGCTCGCCATAATACTAGGAATCACAACTTTATTGGGAAAACGCTTTTTTAAGGCAATTACAATATGTTCAACATCCTCGACCGAATGTTCAGAAACGAGATCTATGTTTTGCAGACCTATAAAAGAGTCTCCCTGTTCAATACGCATGACTAAAGGGAAAACACGACTAACGATACTGGAATCTACGGCAATGGTCTTTAATACTGCCCCAGCCCACCCAGCTTCGAAAGCCTGGATCAAAAGATCGAGATTATCAGTGCTGGGCGAAGGAGCTAAGACAAAGGGGTTCTCTAATCTTAATCCGCAAAACTTAACGGATAAATCGACGTTCATCTCCTAAAACCCCTTCGACATCAGGATTTTAAAATAAAGAAAACTTGGCTGGCGCCCACACACACGAAGACACTGTCTTCGCACGTATTAGCCTTCTTGCAGTATGTAACGAAGTTATACTTTCTGATAAGTGCCAGGAAAGGGTGGAAAAGGAGTCTCTTTCCCACCCAAGCTAATTACCCTTGTATACCGGCACTATCTTTAAGATCGTCCAAGTCTCCCGCACCTTTGCCGCCATTAAAGAAAGCATTGAGCAGAATAGCAGTGATTGAACCTAGGGTTATCCCACTATGCAAGATGGTCTGACTCCAATTTGGAAACAATTTAAAGAAATCTGGCGCTACCACAGGAATTAGGCCGATTCCGATACTGATAGCCACAATGAAAATGTTGTTAACGTTTTTCTCGTAATCGACTTTAGCGAGAGTCTTAATCCCGCTGGCAGCCACAATTCCGAACATAGCAATTCCAGCACCACCGAGCACCGCATTAGGCAAGGAGGCAATAATGGTAGCTAGCTTAGGGAATAAGCCCATGACAACCAAAATTGCGCCCGAAACTGCGACAACGAAACGACTCTTTACACCCGTTAACCCTATCAGACCAACGTTTTGAGCAAACGCTGTGTAAGGGAACGCATTAAAGATACCACCGAGCGTGGTCGCTATGCCATCCGCTCTTAAACCTGCCGTAAGTTCTTTTTCGCCGATCTTTTTATCAACCATCTCACCGATGGCCAGGAAGTCTCCAGTCGACTCAACCATAACAACCAACATAACTAGAATCATGGAGATAATGGCGCCGAGGTCAAACGTAGGATACCCGAAATGAAAAGGCATATCAATGCCTAACCAAGGCGCTGAGGCAACACCCGAAAAGTTAACAATGCCTAGGGGTATGGCAATAATGAGTCCGACAATTAAACCGATCAAGACGCCGATGTGAGCAATAAAACCTTTGAAAAATTTATTGACCATCAGTATGGTTAAAAGCACAATAACAGCAACGGCTATAAATGTTAACGAGCCATATTGTTTGTTTCCCACACCGCCTGCCGCCCAGTTCACACCAACGGGCAGGAGAGAAACCCCGATGATTGTAATGATACTCCCCGTAACAATAGGCGGAAAAAAACGAATCATCTTACTAAAAAACGGTGCTAAAAGAAACGTAAATAAACCCGCAACCATGACTGACCCGAAGATCAAATCCATGCCGCCACTTTGGGCCATGAGAATCATAGGAGTTACAGCAGCAAAGGTGACCCCTTGGATAACCGGAATTTTAATCCCAATCTTCCAGATCCCTAAGGTTTGAAGGAGGGTAGCTATACCACAGGTAAACAAATCAGCATTAATTAAATAAGCGGTCTGTGCTTGGGTTAAACCGGCAGCTCCTGCAATAATTAAAGGTACAGCAACTGCTCCAGCATACATTGCCAAGACGTGTTGTAATCCATAAAGAAAAAGTTTCCCGGCAGGCAGCATCTCATCAACAGGTGCAACAGCGTTTTTTGTATTAGCCATTATTACTTTCCTCCTTATTATCACTACGGTAAGATCAAACTGAGGCTTGGACCACCCCCTTATTAATCATCGTCCTCAAAAGAGGTCCTGCAATAAATTCAAGGCGTTAAACTTTCATGAGGAATTTCTCTTCGCCTCTATATCACTTTCAATAGCAATATTCGTGCCAAATCGACAAAATGACTAAGAATGCTGAATTGCAGGACTCTTCCCAAAACATCTCTCGCCTCTATTTCTCAATACGATAAATAGCATTGAGGAATTCCAACGGCACCCTACAGCATTTAAGAAATATTGTACAATAGACTTCTTTTAATTTTCTTATCATTTAGATAACCGCGTTATCATAATGATAAGACCATACAACTACTTCAGTATTTAAAGCTCATTAATCAAAAATCCTCTCTAAATTTCCAACCAATAATTATCGAAGTAATAATATTTGCCCATTATTCGATAACAATAACGAGGGAAATTTAGAGAGGTTAAAGAACGTCACCCATTCAAACGATCATGTAAATTTCAAACTTTATACAGATAAGCATAGTCTTTATAGACGGTCCATATAAAGGCCGCAATCTTATCATCAACCGGCACATTTGTTTTACCGAATTCGTCAAATTTCACTTTGACGATCTGCTCATCTAGGCGAAGCATAAATTCTCCTTCCGTGCCGTCACCTAAGAAATAAAAACCACTATTAGGACTGTCTTGGAAATCTTTCTCAGTCCAGAAAAGAGTAAATTTAGCCTTGTAAGGCTCACTGGAATACGGGCAGAAGGTCGCACAGTTTCCACAGACATTACACATCCCATCGACGTGCAGGATCTGATTCAAATTAGTTAAACCTTGACCATTAACCGGAATCATCACATTGGCCCGATTTGGGCAGACCTCTGTACAGATATTACACACTTTATTACACTCTAAGCACCTGCTTGATTCCTGTTCCTGATCGCTGACTGGCTTCAGAACTGCTTTCTTTTGAGCAATTTCTAATAACTGAGTTTCCTGATTAAAGGTGACCCGTGACGCAGCTTCTTGTTTAAACTCAAACTGCTCTTTTTCCAAAATAGCTTTGGCTACTTTCATGCCATGTTTGGCAGCTCCGACCACTGTCCAGGGTCCAACGAGAGCATCTCCACCGATAAAGACATTTTCCACACTGGTTTCCAGCGTTTCTTCATTGACGCGGATTACTCCTTTATCGCTTACTTCGATTCCATTGTTCTTCAAGAGGTCATAATCAATCAGCTCTCCAATCGCCGACAAAACGGTATCGATCGGTAACTTTTCAAACACACCCTCTTTGGTCACAGGACTTCTGCGTCCAGACGCATCCGGTTGGCCCAGCTCCATGGCCTGGCATTTCAAGACACCCTCCGTCAGCGAAATCGGGGCAAGCAGTTCCTTGAAGATAACCCCATCTTTGACGGCATAAAGTAATTCTTCATGGTCTGCCGGCATGTAATCTTTCGTCCGGCGATAGACGATATAGACGTTCTCAACGCCTTTGACTCGTAGTGCCGCACGAGCAGCATCCATAGCCGAATTGCCGCCTCCAACCACAGCCACGTTCTTCCCAAGTTGTAAGGCATCTGGGTTGGCCTTAAAGGCCTCTAAGAAGGGAATCGCTCCCATAACTCGCTTAGTTTCCCCTTTTAACTCCAGAACATTCGTCTTGCCCGCACCAATCGCTAGATAAACATACTGAAATCCTTTCGCTTTGTATGCCGCGACGGATACATTCGGATCAATCCCGAATTCAAACTTGACGCCCATTTTCTCGATAAGCTTAATGTCCTTACTAATTGCTTCTTTCGAGATCCTAAAGTCTGGAATTACATATTCGACCGTACCGCCAGCTTTCGCCCGTTTATCAAAAACAGTGACCTCCATACCTCCTTTGGCCAGGAAGTAGGCAGCAGCAAGTCCCGACGGACCAGCTCCAATTACGGCTACTTTAGCTGACGACTTAGGCTCGAGCGCAGAAATTTTCTGCATATATCCCTCATAACCTTTTTCTGCAGCCACCAATTTCTGCCCCCGGATATGCACTGACTCATCATAATCTAGACGAGTACACTTCGTCATGCAGTTATGAGTACAAATAGTTCCTGTAATGAAGGGGAATGGGTTTTTAGACACAATGACCTCGTATGCTTCTTCATATCGCCCTTCGCCAACTAAGCGAAGATACTCCGGAACATCCTGCTCAATGGGACACCCGACGGTACAAGGCGCAAGGAAACAATCGAGCAAAGGCAGTTTAAGCTCTGTTTTGCGATTGACGACATCTCTCTTTTCTTTGAGATGATTAGCATCATCAAACGCACTCTCGGCCAGAGCTTTTAGTTTTTCCATATTAAGTTTACCAGACTGCTGATTAGCCATTAAAGGACTTAAAAGATCGGCCAGTTGTTTAAAGCGCATATAGGCACCAGGCTTAAGCAACGTTGTAGCCACAGTAATTGGCTGGATTCCCGTCTCAAAAATTCGTCCAATATTAAACGCATCCGCTCCACCCGAATAGGAAATCTTGAGATCCCCATTGAACTGAGCAGCCAGCTTATAGGCTAGATTAATCGTCAAGGGATAAAGCGACCGACCGGACATATACATCTCCTCGCCCGGCAACTCAGATCGTCCAATCTTGACGGGCAAGGTGTTAGACATCTTGACCCCAAAGTCTTTTTGCTTCTCCAGAGCGAAAACTTTGAGACGTTTTAACATCTCAATGCCGTCACTAAACTGGAGGTCATGAGTAAAAGATTCTTCTTTAAGCTGAATATAACGGTAACCCATTTTATCAAAGGTATTCCTGACATACTCATAACCCAACAGCGTCGGATTCATCTTCACAAACGTGTGCAGTTTCTTTTCGCTGATTAAGTATTTGATAATTGCTTCGATTTCCGCCGGCGGACAACCATGCATGGTCGATAGGGTGATCGACGAACAGATATTTGGCGAAATCTGCTCCACATAAGCTCGGTCGATTTTCTCAAATTGGTCGACATTTTGGAGTAAAGAGGTAAGACACTCCTGAAAAACTGCTGTCCCCGAGGCATCTTTAAGCCCTTCAATGAATTGATCAACTTTAGGCGATTGAATCCCCTTCAGGTCATACCCCACACTCATGTTGAACATAAATCGTCGATCACTTTGGTTAAATAGTTCTTTCTGGAGAACGTGCAGGGCAAACCATGCTTTCACGTACTCATTAAAAGCACCCATAATTGGAAGCTCCGTAGACCATTCCGTGTTATAACATTCATCCTCTGCCAGAATACAGGGCTTCGGAATTTCTAGCTCATCCATAATTTGAACCGATTTCAGTTCAAAGAAACGACTGCCGCTTAGATAAGACGCGATAATATTTTGGGCCAGCTGAGTATGGGGACCTGCTGCGGGACCGACTGGCGTCTCCATAGTTTCTCCAAAGAGCTGAATGGCTTGGTCGTTCGTTTTTTGGAAAAACTTCCCTTCGGATATCCCGAAAATAGTTCGAGTTCGCTTATATTCCTCGAACATCCAATTAACTAATTTCTTAAAGGGGATTGGGATCATCTTGTCACTCATCATTATTATTATCCCTCATTTCTTTCATGTTGTTGTTTGTAATGAGGGCTATCCACACAAGTGCAAATATGCCCTTCTAACGATTTTTCAGCTGCCTTTAAGATGCTCTGATACCCTGTACAGCGACAGAGATGCCCCGAAAGTTCTCGTTTAAGCTCATCCTGAGTATACTCTTTGCCACTCCCCGCCAGGGCCGTAGTTGTTAAGACAAGCCCAGGAGTACAAAAACCACACTGCACAGCCCCTTCATCAACAAAGGCTTTTTGGACCTCAGAGAGCTCCCCACTTTTTGAGGCCACACCTTCAATCGTCGTAATCTCCTTACCGTCGGCCCAGACCGCCAGATAAATGCAGGAATCAAAAGGAACACCGTCAATGAGCACACTACATGCTCCACATTCTCCAACCCCACAGCCCTTTTTAGTTCCAGTATACCCTAACCGATTTCTCAACATCTCCAGCAACGATTCACGGATATCGACTTCAAAATTAAAGGCTTTACCATTGACAGAAAACGCAATTCTTTTAAACAAGTTGCTCACCCCCTGCGTTAACAATGGCTGTTTTCAAAGCTCTTTGCACAAGTTCTTCCACAAGATGCTCCCGATAGTCTTTCGAGGCTCGCCAAGAGGTGCGAGCTTTAGCCGAGTTAACCGCCAACTTTCCAATCTCTGCCACACTTTCCACTGAAACGTCTTTTCCTGGGGCATAAACCTCCGCTTCCAGACACCTCAGAGGCGTTGGCCCTGCTACCCCAAGTCCAATTCTAACCTCCTCGAAGGTTTTTCCATGCAATTTGCAAACGACCGAGACAGCCAACGTGGCAATATCCATCGCTTCACGCATCGCAAATTTAATGTACTGACCGCCAAACCCTTGGTAATCGGCCGGGGAAATGTGAATTTCCGTAAGAATTTCGCCCGGTTTCAGAGCCACTCGGCCCGGCCCCAGGTAAAACTCGCGAATTGGAACAAGGCGCTCGCTTTGCTGACTCACTAATTTCAATTGGGCATTGAGTGCAAACAACGAGGAGGCACTGTCTGCAGAGGTCGCTCCATTACAGACATTTCCACCAATTGTGGCAATATTTCTAATTTGAGGCCCTCCCATGGAAATTGCCGCCTCCGTTAAAATAGGGATTACTTCCCGCAGGATTGGATCGTTAAAAACCTTTGTAAAGGTAGCCATCGCGCCAATGACAACGGTTCCGTCCTCAGCCTTCCGAATCTCGGCGAGGGATTTTATCTTGCGCAAACTAAGGAGCTCCACAGCTTCAATCTGGCCACCATGCATTTTGATGAGTACATCTGTCCCACCCGCAATGAGTCTTAGATTTGGGTTTTGGGCAAGAAGCGCCGTTGCTTCACTAACGGTTTCCGCTTCACAATAACCAATAATATCGTACATCTGATCACCGCCTTCCTAGATTAAACCAGCTTCTTTGAAACCTTCGAATACCCGCTGCGGATTCATCGGCAACCGATTAAAGGAGACACCCGTCGCATCTAAGACGGCGTTACGAATCGCAGGAGCTGGGGTAATAGTTGGAGGTTCACCCAGAGATTTAACGCCAAAGGGCCCGGTAGGCTCGTGATTTTCCACGAAGGCCACACCAATGTCCGGTGTATCCATAATGGTGGGAAGTTTATAGTCCAGCAAGTTGTTATTCAGCGCTTTACCCGTCACTTCATCAAAAAGCAACTGCTCAGACAGCGCATAACCAATTCCCATGCTCACCCCACCCTGGACTTGCCCCTCAGCCATTTTTGGATTGACAATCGTCCCGGAATCATGCACATTGTAAATTTCCAAGACTTCGATCTTGCCGGTCTTAATATCGACTTCGACCTCAGCAAAGGTTACCCCAAAGGGGATAGCATTAATACGAGCATTATTGGATATATCGCTCGTAATCGGTTTAGCCCGCAGGAGATCGTAGTAGGACTGCATGGCGACTTGTTCCAAGGTCAGGACACTTTCCCCGGAATGCTTAAAGACAATTTTTTGATCCACGAGATCAATTCTGTTCACCGGGATATCTGTCATACTCGCTGCGAAGCCAAGGATCTTCTCCTTAACTTCAAGCGCTGCCTTTTCAACTGCCATTCCGGAAACATAGGTTTGCCTTGAGGCGTAACAACCTGTATCAAACGGGGAAATGTCTGTGTCTTGAGTAGAGAGAACATGCACCATATCCATGGGAAGTCCCAACACTTCAGCTACCATCTGACCAAAGACTGTATCACTGCCCTGCCCGGTATCCGTGGCCCCAATCTGCAGTTGGACCGAACCATCTTGATTTAGGACAATCCGAGCACCGGCCAGCTCTAAGGCAACCGGGTAAGTTCCTGAGGCGTAACTAAAACAAGCCATGCCCAAACCCCTGAGCTTGTGCCCGCTCTGTTCTTTATATAAAGCCTTTTTCTCATCCCACTTGATTAAGGCCTTGCCCTTATCAATACACTCACGGATGCTACAGCTCGTGACCTTATTTTTACTCACCGGATCCACATACCCGACTTCCACAAAGTTCTTGCGCCGAATCTCGATGGGATCAATATTCAGCCGTTTAGCAATATCCTCCAGATGGGATTCAAAGGCATAAAATATCTGAGGGCACCCGTACCCGCGCATCGCCCCAGCGACCGGTAAGTTCGTGTAAACCGTTATGGGGTCATACTTCAAGGCCTTAGTCGGATAGAGATAGCGGAATTTCCCCCCAGCACTGCCCGCTATGGAATGACCGTGCGAGGCATAGGCCCCCGTATTAGAAATCGCCGTAATATGAACTCCGATGAGTTTACCATCTTGATTGATGCCAGTTTTAATTTTAAATTTAAAAGCGTGACGAGTACGGGTATCCGTCATACTCTCTTCCCGCGAGAGTTCTATTTTTACCGGTCTCCCGCCCACCGCTAAGGTCATCGCCGCGTTTAAGGGTTCAATAGCAACATCTTGCTTGTTGCCAAACCCACCGCCAACATAGGGTTTGATCACGCGCACCCGACCCCAGGGAATTCCCAATGCTTGGGCAACAACTCGGCGCACGATCTGAGGAATCTGGGTCGAGGTGACGATCACGATTCGGCCGTCCATATCTTGATAAGCATAAGAGGTTTGATTCTCCATATGGCAATGCTGGACGATGCTTGTTTCGTACTCCCCTTCAAAGATATGATCCGATTCTTTAAAGGCTTCTTCTATATCTCCGATCGCAAACCCACCGGAAGCTAAAACGTTACTCGCGCGTCCTTCGTGAATCAACGGGGCGCCTTCTTTAAGTGCCGCCTCCGTGCTCGTTAGTGCCTCTAGCACCTCATATTCAACCTCAATTAATTTCAAGGCCTTTGCGGCAATAAGCTCATCCGTCGCCACGACCGCCGCAATAGCATCTCCTACAAATCGAGCCTTCTTCGCTAAAATATGGCGATCTTCTACATCCCTATGACTAGGGTCCAGTGAATAAGGGTGTCCTGCCGTACCGAATTTAATCCGCTCTTCTTCATCCTCTGCATCATCCAGAACATCTCCGATCATTCCCGGCAATGAAGTAGCATAGTTAATTCGCGGCAGGTCTTTATAAGTTAACACGGCTTCCACACCGGGCAAGGCCTTAGCTTTACTCACATCAATCGATTTAATGATCGCATGAGCATAGGGGCTATGCAGAATCTTTCCAACTAACATGTCTCGCTCATAAAAGTCATCCGTATACTTAGCTTTACCTGTTACCTTAGCCACAGCATCCACTCTTCGGACACTTTTCCCTACAACTGTATAAGCCATTTATTTCCCTCCGTCCCAACATTTATCGAATATCAATACTGCAGAGCAGCACCAAAACTGGACAAAGCAATTTTCCTACTCCACGACACGTACATAACCTAATATTTATTTACTGTTGCAAAATTCATGCCAGCAAAAACAATGTCTCAATGAGACTAAATTACCGACTTTTGTTAGGGTTAAGGGACCAGGTTTATCAAACCGATAAGATCTCTCCTTACTATATCGACATTTTTAAAGAAAAACACCTGGTTATCAAAAAGATAATAAGCTTATCAATATGATAAGCTTATTAAAACCTGAAGCCTCGTCTTCAGCACAGTATGCCCAGAAAATATCGTTTTACAATAATTACCGAATGTTATAGCGCGCCAGTTTTCGATAAAGAGTTGCCACTCCAATTCCTAAAGCCTTGGCCACTTTTTCTTTCCCACGCACACTGTCTTCGGCTGTCTGGACACAACGAAGAATGGTCTCTCGCTCAATGGTTTCAAGATTAAATCCCTCCAACTCATCCGATAACTCGATCTGTCTCAGTCTGGGAGAGAGTTGTTCCTCTGTTAAGGTTGAATCTTCCGTTAAGTTCATAGCGTATTCAATAACATTCTGAAGTTCACGGACATTGCCCGGCCAAGGATATTCGCGCAACCTTTGCAGGAATCCGTCTGATAAAAAGCGGACATCTTTATTGAGCTGTTGGTTATAGATCTGGATAAAATTCTCACATAAAGGAGCCAAATCTTCTTTTCGGTCACGTAAAGGTTTAATATACATGGGAATGACGTTGATCCGATAATACAGATCTTCTCGAAATTCGCCCTTCGCCATCATTTGCTCCAGGTTACGATGCGTTGCTGCAATCACTCGGACATCGACTGAAGTCGGGGTTATCCCCCCAATGCGTTCGATTTGGCGTTCTTGGAGCACCCTCAGAATTTTGGCCTGTAAAAACAACGGCATATCTCCAATTTCATCGAGGAAAAGTGTCCCTCTATTGGCCAGTTCAATCTTTCCGATTTTACCTCCTTTGCGCGCACCGGTAAATGCACCATCTTCATACCCGAATAATTCACTTTCCAGCAACGACTCGGGAATAGCTGTACAGTTAATAGCCATGAAAACCCCTTTTTGCCGGGGACTGAGATTATGTATCGATCGAGCCAACATCTCCTTACCTGTCCCGCTTTCCCCTCGAATCAAAACGGTCGATTTGCTTGCAGCAACGACTTTTGCTCGCTCACGGATTTGGCACATCGCTTCACTGTTTCCCAAAAAATCCTCAATCGTATGACCGACATCTCGAATGGTCAGACGATTGACGATTCGACTAATCTCATCAAACGGCCGCAGAATCACAGCAATACTCTTCATACCATCTTCGCCGTGAATAGGTAAAGCTCGCAAGACCATTTGCACCCGATTTTTCTTGGTTTCAACATGGACCTCACGTTCGACGACTTCATCCTCATTTTCCGTCACGTTAAGGATATCCGCAACAATTTGCGAAGGGAATAAGGAATGCAGATTTCTCCGCGGCGTGAGTAAATTGGCACTAAACAAACGTTGGGCAACCTGATTGAAGTGGAGGATATTTCCCTCCAGATCCGCAGTGAGCAGCCCTTCATCCAAGCAGTCAATAATAGAGTTCAGATAGTGATTAGCTGAAACAAGACCTGCTAAAAACTCCTGCTCCTTAAGTTTTAAGGCAATGGTTTCAGCCATTTTCGTTAAGAACGTGAGATAGGAGTGCTGATTTTCGATAATTAGTTTAGCTTGGGCTTCTGTAAAACAAATAAGTCCGATGGCTCCCACCGCTTTACCGTCCACATTGATCGGGGAAACGACTTCATATTTCTCCGTACAATTCCCCCGTGCTTTACAAGGCGTACAGAGGGGATGATGCCCCGGTGTTTCTATCACAAACTGATGTCCCGTCCGCAAAACTTCCTGATACACATACCCCTGCCGGTCCATAGATTGGCCGACCCCTTTGTGATATTTACCAGTTCCGGCAATACGCATCAGATTATGATCCGCTATCTCTATATCTATTTTTACAACGGTTGCAATCGCTTCAGCAATTTGTTGTGCATAATCTTTAACAACCATGAGTTCAACCATTCAATTTACCCCCATAAGAACTATTGTCTCCCATAAAACCTATCCCTATGTTAATGCCCTTCTTCTTGACATTCGAACTCACGATAATCTTTTGATAATCTTTCTAAAAAGCTATTCGCTAAGTAGCTCATAATATCCTTTAATGGACATAATAACCAAAAGGTTTGTAAAGAAGCTATATTTTACGGCTCGTGTAAAGAAAACTTGGCTAGCACCCACACGAAGACACTGTCTTCGCACGAATTAACCCTTCTTGCAGACACTGTCTTCGCACGTATTAGCCCTTCTTGCAGTATATAACGTAAGTTTATACTTTCTTACTGTACAATAAAGTAATGGGTTGAAATCCTAGCAACCATGGACTCCAACCCATTACTCTATTTTCGAAACAACGAATTTCCTTGAACTCAAAAGAGATTCAACCTATAATGCCCAGCATAATAGAAAAAGCCGATTAGTAAGAAGTTTAGTAAAATCAGGAGCGGGGCACCGACCACGAACTTCGAGTGGGCGGTCTTATGATGGAAAACCTTCATTCCTGAATAAAGCCCGATCCCTCCTAAAGCCGCTCCCATGAAAAGCAAGCTTGCTTCCGGAATCCTCCAGCGGTGCAATCTAGCCCTACGTTTATCTCTCCCCATGGCAATAAATACATAACTGTTCCAAATGACGTAAACAACCAAGAAAACCTTCAGACTAGACAACCCATTCTCCTCCTATAATCCACTCCAGCGTCGATAAAGCGTATGTTCAATCCCAAACTGATCCAATACCTTTCCGGCCACATGATCAATTAAATCCTGCATTTCTTTGGGCTGATGGTAAAACCCCGGCGAAGCAGGCATAATCGTCGCGCCTGCCCGGGCCAGCCTTAACATGTTCTCGAGATGAATAATATTGTACGGCATCTCACGAGGAACAACAACAAGCGGCCGGCGTTCTTTCAGCGATACCTGTGCCGCACGTGCCAAAAGTTGATCTCCTGTGCCCGTTGCCATCAACCCCAGAGTATTCATCGAACAAGGGATTACCGCCATCCCCTCAGTACGATAAGAACCACTAGCCAGCGAGGAAAAAAGGTTCGTATTTTCATGAATATGTACATTTGCCGGAAAAGCTGCCCGTTCGAACCCCGTTTCAAAAGCAAGAACTTTTTCTCCAGTTGGAGACATAACTAACTCAACCTCCCACTCCATCGCAGCGAGAACGTTAATCAAGGTGAGAGCATAAATCGAGCCGCTTGCCCCTGTTAGGCCAATAATCAGACGTTTTGTCACAAGACACCTCCTGTAGAAATTCCATTTCATAGTGCAATGCAATATCTTATATATATCAGCCTCCACTGTCCTAAACATGTTTGGCTGATCAAGTCTACTTAGCAATCTCTGCAAGATCCTTATTTGCCGAAACGAGGTTCTTATCTTTGCGAATCAAACTAATACCCCAAAAGATTACAACAGCACCGACAGCTTGCATCAAATGAACCTGTTCCCTTAGAATAATGGCTGCTGTGACTACCGCAACGGCCGGAACCGCATACATATAAGCCATAATGCGATTCGCACCTACGCGGCTGATGGCATGGTACCACACGACAAGCCCAAAAGCCGTCACAAGAACAATTGAAAAACCCATAGAACCCCATGCCGAGAGGGGTATATTTGACCAGGACAACGTTTGCACTCCTCTGGATCCGACCATCAGGAGAAATATCGTACCAAATAACGAAGAATATGTAATCGTTTTAAGCGCCGAGTATTTGCGTAACATGCGTTTGGCGAGTACCGGATAAAAACCCCACACACTCGAGGCCAAGAGACCAATAAGATCTCCGCGCAGCACGTCCCAACCCACAGCCAATTTGTTCGTTCCAAAAAGCAAGACAAAGACAACCCCTAATAAAGACAAAGCGCTTCCTCGCCGTCCCCGGGAGCCTAATCGTTCTTGTCCTGCTATCCAGGCAAAAATAGCAGCGAAAACCGGCGAAACGGCAAGCATTAGCGACGCATTGGTAGCAGTAGCATATTTAACTGCCGCCATGAACAAGGTCTGATAAATAGTAACGCCTACAAGCCCGATCAACGCCAATTCATAACAATCCTTGAGCTGAATACGCAGGTTTTTTTCCAACGCATACAATAAAAGAAAAAGTATTGGAGTGGCTCCCACAAAGCGAATGACCGTAAAAGTCAACGGGTCAAAACCCGCCATTCCCCATTTGCCAACAACGTAATTAGCTCCCCACACCAAAACGACACACCAGAGCACCCACTCTGGGAAATCTCTCTCAGTAGTCATAAGCTACCCCCTTTCTCTTTCAACCATACGAAAAACCCCTCGCATGGTCTAATGCAGGGGCCTACCATGTTTTACTTTATATAACTAAATAATTGTATCATAGAAAAACAGATCCTAAAATAGCAAAGACATTGTTATCTTCAGAATCCTCCGACCAGTAGCTTATTAAAGATGTGCTAAATTGAAGGGGATAAAAAGGGATTAATTAAAGATCTATGAAGATCTATAAAATTAGCGAAAAGTGAATTTTATTGTTGACAAGATGTCTATCTTCTCTTATAATAATGAATGTTACGCGGTCGTGGCGGAACTGGCAGACGCGCTAGA
>NZ_AGAF01000025.1 GCF_000224515.1 Desulfosporosinus sp. OT
GTATACGTTTTACTTTACCCATGCCTCTCGAACTAATATGACGATTTTATCTGAGATTTGAACTGTGTATCATAAAGCTGTTTATAGAGACCTTCTTTTCTAATTAATTCATCATGTTTGCCAATTTCTGCGACCATTCCATTTTCAATTACAAAAATTTGTTCCGATGCGAGAACCGTTGACAATCGATGAGCAATAACAAAACTTGTTCTATTTTTTAACAATGGGACCATAGCCTTCTGAATATACATCTCAGATACTGAATCTAACGAGGACGTCGCTTCATCGAGAATAATAATTCTTGGGTTTTTCAAGATCACCCTAGCAATAGACACTCTTTGTTTTTCTCCACCGGAAAGCTTAATGCCTCTATTTCCTACTACTGTTTTATAGTTATCCGGCAACGTCATAATAAAGTCGTGAATATAGGCTGCTTTACAAGCTTCGATGATTTCTTCCTCTGTAGCATTAGCTTTCCCATATCTTAAATTTTCTTCTATATTATCATTAAAAAGATACGGTTCTTGCATAACAATGCCTATCTGCTTGCGAAGCGACTCTAAAGTTACATCTCTGATATCCCTGCCATCAATTTTAATGCTGCCCTTGATCACTTCATAAAGTCTCGGTATTAGATTCGTAATGGTTGTTTTCCCCGCACCACTAGAACCAACCAGAGCAACCATAGTTCCCGGATTTACGGAAAAACTGATATCTTTTAAAACCTGAACCCTATTGTTATAGGAAAAATAAACATGTTCGAAATCAACCTTGCCTTTTATAAACTCTAAACTAATAGCGTCCTGTTTGTCTTCTATCTCTTGTCGCTGATCAAAATACTCAAAGATTCTTTGAAATAAGGCCAACGACCGTGTAACATCAATATGAATATTTGACAGCTGTGAGACTGGCGAATAAAGTCTTACTAACAGCGCTACAAAAGCGATTATGCCTCCTATTGACATTTCGCCCTTAATGTATAAATATCCTCCATAAAAGTAAATCAGCATTGGGCCGATCGCTATAAAGGTAGTTATTGTCATCCTATACCATCTACCTACAACCGATTCCCTTATTTGCAGACTTACAACGTCTTCATTCGTCTGTTTAAAATTTTCATATTCATCCTTTTCCTTCGTAAATATTTTGGAAAGTATGGCTCCACTTATACTCAGGGTCTCTTGAATGATCTGGTTAAGATCACTTCTTTTTTCCTGACTTTTTGTTGCAATTTCCCATCTCATCTTGCCAACTTTCCTGGTGGGGATTATAAATGTCGGCAAGATGATCATACCTACTACAGCAAGTTTCCAGTTCATCATGATTAATACTGTAGCTGTAGAGATGAGAACGATAACACTACTTAAAGCATTTACCACTGTAGAGTTAAATATATCTTCAATTCCATCGATATCAGAAGTTATTCTGGTAATGATCTCCCCAGGCTTGGCCACGGAGTAAAAAGTTAAGGACATTTTCTGCAAATGAGCATACATTTGATTTTTCATGGTTAGAATTATATGTTTTGAAATCCAGACACTTAAGTACGACTGGGCTACTTGTAAAAGTCCAAGCATTATCGTGATAGCTATGGAAATAAAAATGTAAAGACTTAAAAGTTTCAAATCCTTTTGTGGCAAAGCTTTGTCCAATATATTTTTAATGAGTATCGACGGAACAAGCCCCAGAATCGAAGCCAGTATTATTGTGCCAATAACAAGAAGCAGTCTCATCCAAAAAGGCCTAAAATAGCTCAATATCCTAGCGAGCATTTTTTGGGTGACCCTGGGCATTTCTATTTTTTCATTCGCAAATCTTAATCTCCCTATCCCTTGTCTCAAGCTGTTCAACTCCTATAACTATAACGACTACTAGACTTCAATAATTATATCATAATTGTTGTTTTATACTAAAAAGACCACGCGGTTGAGCCTACTAAGAGCAACCTCCGTGGTCTAATCTTATCTTTATAGAAGGTGAATTATATTTAATTGGAAAGGTTATTAGACTTCACCCAAGCCTTAACTTCATAATAAAGGTAACCGCAAAAAATACTGATGATATCAGAACAATAGTTGCCCCAGTAGCAGTCCCCCAAAAATAAGATAAGATCAATCCGGATACTCCTGAAATAAGGGCAATCAAAACAGAGTAAACATGGTATTGCCTTATGTTTTTAGCTATATTCCGAGAAGAAGCTGCTGGCAAAATCAGGAGTGAACTAATAATAAGTATCCCAACCCATTGAATCGAAATGGTTACGATAACTGCCATAATCATGGCGAATAAGTATTCATAAAGTCGAACATTAATTCCTCTGCTGCTTGCTAGAGATTGATTCATACTGGCCATAAGAAGCTTATTAAAAATAACGGCCCATAGAACAATAACAACAACAAATACGATTCCGAGGGTCAACAAATCGGATGAACTAATACTCAACAAATCACCAATTAAATAAGCGGAGTATTTTGTAAATCCTCCGTTGCGCGAAAGTAACACTATCCCAAGCGCCATAGCAGTAGACGAAAACACACCGATGATTGTATCAGTAGAAGCTGTGTTTGCTTCTTTGACTATTAGAATTGCGATCGTAATCAAGACTGAAAAGCAGAGCATTGACCAAATAGGTTTTATTCCTAAAAGGGGAAATATTTTACCCACAATAACACCAATGGCAATACCCGTTAATGCAGAATGACCCAACGAATCAGAAAAGAAAGCCATTTTATTATTGACAATCATTGTGCCTAACAATCCAAAAATTGGCGTTACTAATAAAACACCCAGCAGAGCGTTCTTCATAAATGCATGCTGTAACCATCCGAAAGGCAGCAACAAATCGACCAAACTATACCAAAAGTGCATTAGCTACCCTATCCTTCTCATCGTTCAAATTACGTTTTGACCAATCTAGGCCAAACGTTTGAATTACTTTTTCATTACTGAATACTTCTTGCGGAGTTCCCACACACTCAATCGTTTTATTATTCACAAATGCTACACGATCAGCATATTCCGCTACTAAATTCAGATCATGCGAGACCAAGATAATTGATAAATCGTAGTTTTCTCTAAGTGTAGAAACTGTTTTATAGAATAACTCTAAACCTCTTTGGTCAATACCGGATACTGGTTCATCCAGCAGTAAGATGTGAGGAATTGGATCGAGGGAGAGTGCTAATAAAACTCTTTGTAACTCCCCTCCTGATAAAGCCCCTAATCGTTTATTGATTAAATGTTCTCCCTGAGTTCTTGCGAGACTTTCGCGAACACGTTCACGTATCTTTTTGGGGTAAGCAAACCAAATAGGTATCTTTGTATGAGCTGCGGCAAATAAATCAAGTACGCTTGTCGGAGAACTAGAGTCCAGATCAAGCTTTTGCGGAACATAACCCATGGACGGTCGAATTGTTCCTTCGTCTTTAGCATCAAGAAATTGGAGTTCTCCAGTGTGCGGAATATCTCCCAGAATAGCTTTAAGCAAAGTGCTTTTCCCTGCGCCGTTGGGCCCGATAATCGCTGTCAAATCTCCACAGTGTATGTGGAGATTGACAGCTCTTAATATTTCTATTCCACTGCGTGTAACACCAAAATTTTTTATTTTGGTACAACACAAACCACATTCGCAGGAACCTTGACAACTTTGTGCACAATTGTGATGTTTCATTCTAAGGCCTCTTGTAATGTTTTTAGATTGCTATCCATAATATTGATATAGGCATCAGCGTCCATAGGTCCCGTTACGATTGGGTCCAGCGTATAAACTTTAGCACTAGTCTCTTTCGCGATTGTATCTGCCGCTTTAGTGGAATATTGCGGTTCAGCAAAGAGAGCTTTTACATTCAGACTTTTTACTTCGTCGATTGTTTCTGCCAGTTCTTTGGCACTAGGTTCCGAACCCGGTTCACGTTCAATGACTCCCGCTATGTTCAAATTGAATTCCTGTGCGAAATAGGGGAATGCCTCATGAAAGGTAACGATATCCCGGTTTTTCACACCGTCTAAGGTTTGGTGCATTTTGTCTCTTTCCACTTCGAGCTTTTTAATGTAGGCATTAGTGTTTTCTTTATATTTAGCTGCATTCGTAGGGTCCAACGCAGAGAGTTGCTCTCCAATATTACTCACCTGGGTAATGGCATTCGTGATACTCACCCATAGATGAGGATTGTCTCCTTCATCACCTTCACCTTTAATAAGCTTAATTCCTTTACTGGAATCAACTATTTGCAAATTCGGCATTTGACTCGTAACTTTATCCATGAAGGATTCCATGCCGGCTCCGTTGGTAATCAAGAATTGTGCTCCCTCGAGATTCTTCATATCGTCAGGTGTCACTACATAATCATGAAGGCAGCCGGTCGTCGGCTTGGTCATATCAATAACCTTTACATTGGGCATATCCTTGGCAACGTTTAAAGTAAAAATGTACATCGGATAGAATGAAGCAGCGATTGTTATTGGTTTTTCACTGGTGTTGATAACTGGGCTTGAACCTGTGGTTTGACTAACAGTCGTCTTTGACTCGTTGTTAGGCCCACACCCACTTAGGACTAACAAGCTTAATAGAATTAGGCTTAGAAATTTAATGAACTTTGAATGCATTGATCAATATACCCTCTTTCGCATTTGCAAATGCAACCCATTTGCATCTCCTCTACACACATTATACTCTTTCACTCATAATTGTAAACCATTACTTTCCTTCTTAATCATTGAATTAAAAATTTATGTCGTGGTTGTAACACACTGATACCCAACGTTCGACAAGTTTTAAGGGGCAAAATGTTGCTAAAAAATTTAAAAGGATTAGAATGAACATAGAGAGTGTAGAGAACTATTAAAATTAAAGGGATGATCTTGTTGGAACAAAACCTTAAATATAAGGAAGTCCTTAAAAGAGAAGGTGTTAAAAGCACTAGGCACAGGTTCGCCATTCTAGAACTACTTGAACAGTCTGAATCTCCAGTGACGGCAGAACAACTGTTTATATTGCTACGGGAGAAGACAGCTTCGATAAATCTGTCAACTGTCTATAGGACTCTTGACACGTTTACGTCTAAAAACCTGGTTATTAAATCAAATAGGGTGGACGATGGTAAAGTGCGATATGAGCTAAATCATCATGAACACAAACACCATCTTTTCTGCGTCGGCTGTCACAAGTTGATTTCTCTGGAAGAGTGCCCCATAGGAGAACTCCAACAGACCTTAAAAAAGAAACTGGATTTCGAGGTTACTGGACACAATCTAGAAATATATGGTTATTGTCATAATTGTCAAAGGATTCATTCTTGAACGACAAAATCTGCTAGTGCCTAACAAATCATTGACAGACAATTTTATCTATGCTAGTCTTAAAAAAAGTAATTGAATAATACAAAAATGAGTACACTTTCCTTCTTACTTTGAAGAAAGTGTTTAAAAGGGAAGTCAGTTTAATTCTGACGCGGTCCCGCCACTGTAATAAGGAGTAGCCTTACAATATGTCACTGGATTTGTCCGGGAAGACGTAAGGCTATGATGAACCTAAGCCAGGAAACCTGCTCATTTGAAATTCACCTTTAGCACTCACGATGGATGAGAAGGTATGGGTATTTATGTTATAGACATATTTATAACCTCCTGCTTTTGGGTGCAGGAGGTTTATTGTTTCTCTTTTTCAGCTGGGAAAGGAGGCTATCGTTATAATGAGGCTTAACTTTGGCAAAGGAGTTGTTGATTTGAATCTCCATAAGTTCAAAAATATCGTTCTATTCGCAGCTTGCGTTCTTACTATATACATAGTATTCCCAGATAATGCCTATGCTATGCATATTATGGAAGGGTTTTTGCCGTATAATTGGGCAGCCTTCTGGTGGATAGTTATGATCCCGTTTGTTATCGCCGGTGTGCGATCAATTAAGAAAACAGTGACCCTCCACCCTAGTTTGAAGATGTTGCTCGGTATGGCCGGCGCGTTTGCTTTCGTTTTGTCAGCTTTGAAAATCCCCTCAGTGACCGGTAGCTCTTCACACCCGACAGGAGTAGGTTTGGGTACAATTCTGTTTGGACCTACTGCCATGACGGTATTGGGTATGATTGTCTTAATCTTTCAAGCGCTTCTACTTGCTCATGGCGGAATAACAACTCTAGGAGCAAACACGTTTTCCATGGGAATTGTTGGACCGTTTGTCTCTTATGGTATCTATAAGGTTACTAAGAAACTTGGAGCTCCCCTGTGGCTATCTGTTTTTCTATCGGCTACCCTAGGCGATTTAATGACCTACGTAACGACCTCCTTCCAGTTAGGGCTTGCTTTTCCTGCGGCTTCGGGCGGAGTAATGGCCTCCGTACTAAAATTCATGAGTATTTTTGCTTTCACTCAGATACCTTTAGCTATAAGTGAAGGTATCCTTACAGTATTGGTGATTAATATCCTTAGTTCTTACAGTCAAAAAGAATTGCAAATTTTGGCTATATTTACAGGAAAAGAATTACCCACCAGAAAACGGGGGATGTAAGCATGAAGCCAATTGCCAAGAACGGACTGTTGCTGGTAATAGTAGCTGTCCTAGCCTTTGCTCCGCTTTTTATGACACGCGGTGCTCAATTTGCTGGCGCAGATGATCAGGCCGAACAAGCGATCAGCTCACTCAATGCCAATTATAAACCTTGGTTTAAACCCCTGTGGCAACCACCAAGTGCAGAAGTTGAATCGTTCTTGTTTGCCTTGCAGGCTGCCATAGGAAGCGGGTTCGTCTTTTATTACTTAGGCTATTCTAAAGGGAAATCCACTGCGAGCAAGAAGGATCGGACATGATCAACATTGATTGTTACGCCTATAGCAATAATTTGAGAACGGTTCACCCCGTGGAAAAATCTCTTTTTGCAATGAGTACCATGGTGGTCTGTCTAACCTCGACGACAGTGATCACCCCTCTTATCGTCTTAGCCTTCATGGCTGGAGGGATAATCATTAGAGCTGGTATCCCAATCCGGGTTTTTCTTAACCTTATGTTCGTTCCTCTTTCCTTTCTCTTTATTAGCGTTTTAACGATTGCTTTTTCAATCTCGACCAATCCTTCAGGATTTTGGCTTGCTCAAACCATTAAGGGGCTAACCATTGGGATCCATTATCCCGATTTAATCACCGCGATTCATCTGTTTCTAAAATCATTAGGAGCTGTTTCTTGTCTATACTTTCTAGCCCTTACTACTCCTATAACTGAGATAATTACCGTACTTCATAAAATGAAAGTCCCCGTAATCATTACTGAATTAATGGTGCTCATTTATCGTTTTATCTTTGTCTTTATGGAAACAGCCACCACCATTCGACGCGCCCAGTCTTCCCGTTTAGGTTACGTGTCCATGAAAAGTTCTTATCGCTCTCTCAGTCGCCTTTTTACTTCGCTTCTGGGGAAAGTTTTTGTGAAATCTCAAGAACTCTACAATGCTATGGCAGCACGATGTTACACGGGAGAAATTAAAGTACTAACTAAGAAGTATCCTATTAGCTTCAGAAATTACATTCTTATCATTGTGTTTGAACTTCCTTTGATCTTGTTGAATTTGCTTGGGAGGTCATGAATTTGCCAGAAGTTATACTTGAAGCCGTAGATTTAAAATATTCTTATCCTGATGGTACGAATGCATTACGCAAAGTGTGTTTGCAAGTTGAAAAAGGAGAAAGGCTTGCCATTCTGGGATCAAACGGAGCCGGAAAATCCACTTTATTTATGCAGTTTAATGGAATCTATCGTCCGAATTCAGGCTGTATAAAGTACCAGGGACGAGATATTACATATTCCAACAAGGCCTTGATAGAATTACGCAAGAAAGTGGGAATTGTCTTTCAAGATCCAGACAGTCAGCTATTTTCGGCTAGTGTTTATCAGGATATCTCGTTTGGCCCTCTCAATCTTGGACTTTCAGAAGAAATAGTGGCGGCTAGAGTTAAACAAGCTCTGATCGACACAGAAACCACAGACCTTGTCGACAAGCCCACTCACTTATTAAGTTACGGACAGAAAAAGCGTGTTTCTATCGCAGGCGTTTTAGCAATGGAACCAGAGGTAATTATATTTGATGAACCAACAGCGGGACTGGACCCCCGTCATGCACTCGAGTTTATGCAGCTTCTGAAAAAATTGCGAGACAGCGGAAAGACAATTATCATTTCCACTCATGATGTTGATTTAGCCTATTCGTTTTCAGACCGGATAGCTATTATGTGCAGTGGCGAGATCATCGGCCATGGAGAACCGAGTGAACTTTTCCTGCAATCGGACCTTATTCAACGTGCTGATTTGGCACTTCCTTGGCTGATTGAAATGCATAGCGAGTTAGTGAAGAAGGGCTGGTTGCCTCCATCTACCCCTTTACCTAAAACAAAAGAAGATCTACTTCGCAACATTCCGCCCAAGAGCGATCAGCAAAGTGCATAGAACAAGTTTAAACTATAGAACCAGCTCTCTAGGACAGCCGATAAAGCTGTCCTTTCTTTTTTATTTATTATCGAATGAGGGCATTCTTAAGGATAGAACGCAGCAAATAACATAAACTACAACTCAATATGCTTTAACTATTTAATCTACGGAGGAGGCGCCTTCGATGAATCGCACAGATAATAAAAAATCAACTTCACTAGCATTCCATCCCGAACTGCGGCGCATCTTACTTGCGAACCCCACTCGTGAATCCTTGAGTACGATAATTGAATACCAACTCTTTGATCAACCCTGTCCACCCCTTGCAGACGATATTTTGCGCCTATTGCCGTATTGGGAACAGCAAGCCTGCGAAGGAAACGTAGTTTTAGCAACTCTGATTCAGTACATGACTCAGCGCTCCCCTCGCTTTATGAAAAACGAAAAGATGATTCAGGCCAACCTGCTGCGCATTCGAATATTATCCTCAACGCCGGGCATTTTCTCATTTCCGCCGTTTGAGATTCAAGAACACCTCATGCAATTTTTGCAGACATCCGACGTCTTAGCTGACCTTCCAGAATTAGGGGTAGTCGCCTTTTCGCTGGATGAGATAAACCCCCTGGCTTCTGATTTAACACGTTTTCGCCTGACTCCTCACAGTCGCCGCTATATCCAAAACTTATTTCACCCTGAAAGGCGTGAAGCCATCCTATCGGTTCTGGCTCATATCGCCAAGGTTTACCCCCTAATATCTACTTGCCGTCAAGCTTATGCTCTCATGCTATCTCTTGATAACCCCGACATCTGGGCAAAACACCCCTTTTGCCTGCGCCTCATAGCCAATCGCTTTTGGGAGTATAAATTAATGGCTGAATGTTGATGTTGATGCTCCACATCGTTAAGTGAATAGCAATGCAGCGTGTGTGAACACGGTAGTGACTCCTACTTTAAGTAAATACAGCGCTCCATACTTGGAATATACGGGGACCATTCATCATTCGGATGGTTCTCTTTTGCTTGCTCAAACTGGAAAAGATCAGCATCCATAACATCCGCATAGTGAATCACCAACGCTTCCATTAGCTTCGGTCGTTTAGGAGACTGCCATTCGTATTTTCCATGATGGCTGGTAATAATATGCACCAACTTAGATCGTAATTCACGTGGGAAATCAGGGATTTGCGCGATCTCTTCTGTTAAAATCTCGATTCCTATGATAATGTGGCCCAGAAGACGTCCTTCCGTTGTAACCTTAATCCCTCTATCGTAAGTGTACTCCCCGATCTTTCCCATGTCATGCAAAAGGGCCCCAGTCAAGGCTAAATCGCGATTAATTGCTGGGTAATGCCCCGCAATCCCATCCACGATCTCAGCTACTCTAACACTATGCTCCCAAAGCCCGCGAAGATAGGCCTGATGAATTTTCATAGCAGCAGGAGCTTGCCGATAGGCCGTTCCCCATTCCGGATGGGCTAGGAACTGTTCTAGCAGGTTTTTAAGCTTAGGATGGCTTATCTTTGCCAAGATAAGTTTTAGACGATTTTCTAACTCTTCAGCTGTGACAAATGAACTCGGCAAAAGAGCACCTAAATCTACGTCTTCCTTGGGAATCATTTGGATGGTCTCAATGGTAAGATCCAGTGTGCCACGGTACTCTGAAGCAACTCCTTTGACGTTGAAGATATCCTGTTCTTTTAACCACATAAGAACTTGTGGTTTATAGTCCCATATTTTCCCTTGAATCGTCCCAGAACGATCCTGGCAGATCAATGAGAGATATGCTCCCGGCTTTTGTCGAAAGGGAACCTCTTTCCATTCGGTGACTAGTACAGTCCCCTCAAATCGTTCCCCATTTTTACAATCTTTCAGCATTGAATTCATCCTTTCTTTTACCGCTCATAGTACAACCATTATAACAAATCGCAAAGACACCGAAACCCCACCCGTTATACGAGTGAGGTTTCGGTCGTTACTCTGCGGACTCATTAATTATTTAACGGCAACATCCTGAAGATTAGCATATTCTTGAGCAAACATTTTTTGGGGATCCAGAATAATAATCATCCGGTCTTCAAGTTTTCCAATACCAGTGATGAAATTTTCATTACCGACACTGAGAAAACTTGGCACCAACTGCACCTCTTCATCTTTCAACTTAACTATATCTGTAACCTCATCTACAAGACAACCTGTAGCTGATTCATTGACATTTAACATAATAAATTTGCTTTCGTTGGAGATTTCCTTGTTGATTAAATCAAACTTAGTCCGTAGATTGAAAATATAATTCACATTCCCACGCAAATTTATCATGCCTTCTATCGATTTATCTGTACCAGGCAAATTCTGCACTTTATATTTTCTTGCCCGCAAAATACCGTTAACAGCTAAAACATCAATACCATATTCTTTATTATCTAATTCAAATACAACTAATTGGACGCTCACCAATGATCGCCGCCCTTCTATAAAATCCCTACTTACTAGGCATTCGTAAGATCATTTAATTGTTCTGTAAGACTTGCAATTTCCATGACGCTTACTGTCACTTGTTCAATGGCAGCTGTTTGCTGCTCAATAGTAGACGTTGTTTCATTTCCCATGGTTACTGTTTTGTGTACCGAATCCTTAATGATTGTGGTTAAATCTTTGATTTTACCAACTGTTTCTTTTGAATCGGCCGAAAGCTTCCTGATTTCTTGGGCTACAACACCAAATCCTAGTCCAGCCTCACCCGCTCGTGCTGCTTCAATTGCTGCATTTAAACCTAATAAGCGGGTTTCATCTGCAATTTCCTTAATAAAATCCATTACCTCATCAATTTTGCCGGTTATCGCATTAACATTTTTTATCTCGTGATTCAAGTTCGCCTGATTATTACTTATATCACTTGCAGAAGCCGCCAATTGTTCCATAGTTGCAGAAATTTGTCCCAATCCATCGTCGAGTATAGTTGTTACTGATTTAAGCTTTCGCTGTTGATAAGCAGTGCTCGACATATTATTAGCAACAATAAACAATACGTTAGCCGCAGCTTCAATGCTCTCGCGCGACAACTTTCGAACTTCTTGGACTGCCTCGACATATCCTTCCTCATCCACACCGATTTCGTTGGCAATCTTACGGTACTTTTTATCGTTAGGAACATCCGTTAATACTTGTCCCCCTAAAATAGTACCAATCTGCCGCCCTTCCAGCATAATCGGTGCAGCAAAGTCTATCAGTCCTGCATGACATTCATAGATTACTGGTTTACCTGTCCGAGCGGCTTCTTCTCCACCTTTGCGATGTGATTCAGCACACCGTTTGTCACCGCATTCTGTAGAATGGGTATAATCCATACAAAATCGAGTGTAACTACTTGGATTTGTAATAGGGGTACCGTCAGGGTCAACCGTTACACTTGCCAAACCAACACCTTTAGCAAAATCATCTTGGAATCGCTGCAAAAAATCAATGTCTATAACATCCTTGAGCTTCACTGTACTTATGTCCAAACTACCACCTACATTTTTTCCATTTGCCTCGTGATATTGACTCATTACCATTCCTCCTATTAAATACGCTCTAATCAAGAAATATATGTGCTCGCTTATATTCGATACAAAAAGCAGATACTCCTTCTTTTTTCTTTATATTTCGACATTATCGAATATTATCTACTTCTTTTACTTTTTTAATGATTTTCGTATTGGCGTGTAACATATCTAATTGATTACCTCCAATGACTTGCAACCGAATCCAAAGGTGTTAGAATGAGATAAAGTTGAACGATGAGGAGGATCATGAATCCGCATGGATCTTAACCATACAACGAAGATGAAAATTAACATTACCCAGAAAGCTTTAGAGCTCCTTCAAAAAGCAAAAAAAATCGAACTATACATTGAACGTTTTGTAGTTACGGATTGCTGCGTCCCGCTTTCCACGCCTCCTGCCGTACGCAAAGGACGCCCTCACAAGCCTGAAAATTTTTATGCATTCGAAGTCGACGGAATTACGGTGTATTATGATCGTAATCTTATTAGCAAATCAGAAGTTACTATTGATGCTCAAGGTTTTGGCTTTATTAAAGGGCTCATCGTTACAGATTGGGTTATAAAATACTAAAGTCGACCTCCTCTTCCCTGCCAATTAGAAAATAGGGTATCGTCTGTGGGGTTTAATTCATCGACGATAGAATTTTCGATGAATCATATTTGAAATAATGTTTCGTGCCGTCTCCATCGGTATAAATGTAGTATTGAACCCCGCTGATTATCTGTTCAGTGATCTGTTGATTCAAGTTAAGTCTTCAGCCGGGGCCGTATTTAAGGTTAGTATCTTTCTCATTGCTGTTGTATTTGCTGGAAATTCATTTTAAATTTCCAAACAATACAAAAACCATTTTTCCCGCAACCAGTTAACTAAATTTAAGGGAGATGACTAAAACGGTTGTTTAGCCATCTCCCTTATGCTTAGCAATTAAAAGTCGGGAACAATAAGTGTATTCTATTGGTTTCCTAGAGAATAACCAGTACCCATCTATCCAACATGACCTTAAGTTTACTTCTCATATCTCTTTGAACCCAAAGTTTTTCTTATTTCATAATGACCCAACTCCCACGGAACCCTACGTGCAGATTTTCCTGTACCAGGCTCTTAGAAAATTGGCTTACTGCATGCGTATACTTTGAATGCGGTTGTCTAACCGCGTGTTCTTTTGAGCTTAGCAAGGCGAAACGGCGTGGTGATTTGGTTTCGGGGATGGTGACCTGGATATGCATTCAAATTACTGTCCGGCTGTGGTTGAAACAACAAAAATCCATATATGAATTTTCTTTTTCATAAACCATTCCTTTCTCTTGCCTAATGAAAATATTCTAAGAATCCTTTAATTCTAAGAAATATGACGGAATTCATAAGTCTCCACCTGGGTTCAAGTCATTTTTCTTCTACATAATTCCACCATTATCCTTTATTTCCTTTGCGCACGTTGTGCGTTTCATATATTTTTTTTTCAGAAATCATCGCTCCTGCGCTGCGATGTAAGACAACCGACTAACCTCATGCGAAAGCCTCTGGGGGACAAGAGCATGTCGGCAAAGTCAGGATTAGACTGCTAACGCTGTCGAGTTGCCTGGCGAGTCAGGCCATATATGGTAAAGCCTGTGGGCTGAACCCGGGTCTGTGGCTAAAAACACTGCCGTCATACACCGGCATTAATGGGTATCCCCAATATCAGGAAAGTTGGGTATAAGCAGGCCTATTGACGCACCTGTGGTGAGCAGGGTAACGACCAACCGGGTACCTAAGTATGGATATACTATATGAAGCTGTCAAACGTGACCTGCCGAAGTGCTGCATTACGGCATATGGCAGAGAGCCCTAATAGTAGCCTAACGGCCTTCTGTAATGGAAAGCACATGGTGAAGGGGGGCAGTATTCCAAGTTCCAATTTTGAGAGGAGTTGCTTTGAATGAGGCAATCAAAACTCGTGGAAAGATTGGAAGGTTATCGCCGTCGGAACAGTGCCGACCATTGCTACGTCAACAGTGACCTTTATCGCTTGTTCTACAGCAGAGACCCTGTACATCATCGCTTACAACTCCGTTAAGTCCAACGACGGAGCAGAGACCTCTGGCGCAGATGGCACCTCCCTGCATGGCTTCTGCGAGGAATGGATTACGGAACTTATCGCTTCCATGCGCGACCAATCCTACCAGCCTCAGCCAAACAGAACAACGATGATACTAAAAAGCAATGGCAAAATGCGCAAACTCGGCTTTCCAAACGGAAAGGACAAGCTCGTTCAGGAGGCAACCCGCATTATCCTGGAGTGCATCTACGAACCCACCTTTTCTAACCTTTCTCACGGTTTCCGGCCAAAACGGTCTACTCAAAGCGCCATAGCCGAGGTAGAGACGTGGAGAGGTACGATTTGGTTCATTGAGGGTGACATCTCCGCCTGCTTTGATGAAATCGACCATCGCAAACTTGAGACAATACTTCGTGAGCGTATCAGCGACGAACATTTCATACGGCTCATCAACAAGATACTCAAGGCCGGTTATTTCGACATGCAGCACATTTATCATGGGACCAAAACCGGAAACGCACAGGGTTCTTGTTGCAGCCCCATACTCTGCAACATCTATCTCAATAAACTAGATAGATTTATGAAAAACAACATTGAAACAGACACCTCAGGTCGCTATCGTCGACAAAACCCTGACTACGCCAAAACAAGATACCTTTACAAAAAGGCGATCAGCAACGGCAGTGACCCAGAGATCATTAAGCACCTGAAATCTGAAACAAAGAAACTTCCGACCAGAGATAGGTACGACCCCAATTTCCGCAGAGTAAAATATGTGCGCTATGCCGACGATTTTCTGATTGGCCTAATTGCTCCTAAGGCCAACGCAATCGCCTTGAAGCAGAAAATCAAGGAGTTCTTGAAAAATGAACTCTGCCTGAGGTTGAGCGATGAGAAAACCAAAATCACACATGCCACAGATAATGACGTAACTTTCCTCGGATATATCATCCGCAAGGGCATTATCAAACACAGCAAATTTTCTCAATACAACCCTTTTGATTCAACCATCCGTATTTTCATGAATACGGATGGTATTCTGAAAAAGCTACGTGAAAATGGTATGTGCACAGGCAATTACTATCCCATTGGTATCTCTCGCCTCCTTAGGAACCCCCCGGAAGAAATCATCAAATACGGCAACCAGGTACTCCGCGGACTCCTGACCCAGCAACGCGGCTGCTCCAATTTCTTTAAGGGCTGGCGTATTCAATACGTTGTAATGTTTTCTATCGCTAAAACCCTGGCACGAAAATTTGACATCAGCATTAAGAAAGTATTTGCCCGCTTTGGAAAATCTCTATCGGTTAGTTTCAGAAATGCTAAGAATAAAGTCTGTACAGTTTCCTTGGCATTATACAAATCCTTTGCTAGGCAAAAGAACTTCTTCACCATATTCAAATCGGCAACTAAATCTGTATTCTTGCCTCAGTACAACTTGATTGACCCCCTGGCCAGTGTCTGCTATATATACGGCAATCCGAATTTTCGTGTCAGCATGTACCACAGGAAAACAAAGAAGAAACTCGAGAAGCCATACTCTCCGATTGTCACTGTCATGCTGGATATCAACCGGCGACAGATACCCCTCTGCGCTCACTGCTTTGCCGATGCCGAAACCGGCAGGTTTCAGCTTAATCAACTAAAACGACGATAACCCATCTGGAATATGGAGAGCCGTATGCGGTGAAAGTTGCTTGTACGGTTCGGGAAGGGGCGGGTTACTTTGTTAATCCGCCTATTTCATGCATAAAGTAACACAAAAAAACCCACCGCTAATGCCAAAATGCTCCGGTGGGTAGAAATGTATTAATGAAATAATTCTTCATGATTTTGTTTGATGTTGTATTGATTCTAATAGTAATCTCTGCCTCTCTCTATTTTTCCGTTCTGGTGGGAAACTGAGGTGTCACATCAAAGGTCATTGATACATCTTTTAAGTGCTCGGTTATCTTCAAATGCTGTGGGCAGGCTTTCTCACATTCCTTACAACCAATACAATCACTTGCTTTACCATGATTATTTGCCGTAAGGTTTAAATAATAGACAAACTGACTTGAAAAATTATCCGTCGTAGCACGTTTGGTACTGTTATATAATGCAAAGTAATCCGGGATAGCAATCTTTTGCGGACAGCCCTTTTCGCAATATCTGCAGGTTGTACAAGGAATTGCAGTATTTTTATTAATGATTTCGCTTACCTGATTGATAATCTTGTACTCTTCATCGTTCAAAGGTTTGAAATTCGCCATATAGAAAGTATTATCAAGAACCTGTGGCAATGTATTCATTCCACTCAGTACCATAATGACCCCTTCCTGACTGGCTGCAAATCGGATTGCCCAGGATGGAATGGATGCTTCCGGATTATATTCTTTCATTAACTTTTCTGCTTTTTCCGGAACTAAAGCAAGAGAGCCTCCTTTACAGGGTTCCATGACAATAATTGGTTTGCTATGCTTTCTGGCTACCTCATAGCACCTTCTTGACTGAATGCTTGGATTTTCCCAGTCAATATAATTGATCTGTAACTGCACAAAATCCAATTCAGGGTGAGCCGTTAAAATCTCATCCAGCAATTCCGGTGTATCATGGAATGACATACCAAGGTTCTTGATCTTACCTTCTTTCTTTTTATTAATTCCAAAACCAAAGCTGTCAAGTTCACAGGCCTTCTTATATGACATAACGCCAATATTGTGGAGCAGATAATAATCGAAATACTCCACACCGCACTTTTCCAGCTGTTCATTAAAGACTTTTTCTTGATCTTTCACAGTTTTTACATCTCTCATAGGAAGCTTAGTCGCAAACGCAAATTCATCTCGTTTATGTCTTTTTACAAGAGCTTCTCTCATTACGTCCTCGCTCATGTAACTGTGATAGACATAAGCAGTATCAAAGTAAGTAAATCCTTTTCCCAAAAAGGTATCTACTAGTTCGTTTAGCGTCTCTGTATCAATAGAGGTCTGGTCATTTTTATCAAAAAGTGGTAACCTCATACATCCAAAACCTAATTTTTTTTCCATATTACTTTTCTCCTCTCCTTCTGAATACTTCTTATGGTTATCGACTCTACCCTTAACAAGGACTAACTTTAAGATATTTATCGGATAGAGATCAACCTCGTATCATAGTTTACCACCTGGAGTTAACTCCAAGTCAAGTATTTTAAGGAGTAAGTCCCTATCCATATTAAGCTGTTTCTTTTTACTTGCATCCCTACCAATTAGTTCAGTTATTAGCATCCATGGTACAAAAATGAGGACTACCAAATGGCGTTAAACTTTTCAGAACTTTGAACTTAAACTTTTTAAACCATCTATATTGATTCCTGCGAAAAGACCACTGTTGGTACTTAATATGAATCCTGAATTTAGGGACAATTGCTTGATCTCTTCAATTAAGCTGAGCATCTCCGCTGAATTTTCCGG
>NZ_AGAF01000024.1 GCF_000224515.1 Desulfosporosinus sp. OT
TTTGGATTCCATAACAATACCCTTCCAACAAATCGCCTTAACGTGCTATTGCATTATAGCAGTAGCAAATGGGAACAAATAGTCTATTCTTACAATTTTTTATATGTTATAATTAAAGCAAGAAGAATGTAGAAAACCCTTCCTTTTGTTATATCATTGTCTTTCCCATAAATATGAACTAACGAACTTTTCCCAATTGCCCTGCAAATAACGATCTAACCCGACGGTCAGATTAGAAACAGGGTACCTACTTTTAATCAATTTCTTAATTGTCGCTACAGCCTGTTCTTTCTGCTCCCTGTTTAAGCTCAACCCCTCAGTTCCAGAATTATTTCAAGCCACCGTTGCACTGTGAACGGTGGCTTGTTGTTTTCATGCTGTACGGCGCAAAATTCGAAGATTTCTCGTCCCTTCGGCACGACGATGATTCCTCCCTAACAGAGCTCCTCTCTTTCCAGATAATACTTCTTCGAGATTATCTGGCAAAATCCTGCACATGCCAATCTTCCTTGATTATATATGTATAATTATCTTTACCAAAGTAAATAAAATAAAGCCCTATAATACTGGGGCTCAAAGTCTTCTTCATTCCTGTATTTACGCAATTATGCAAAAATAAGCACATGTAAAGAAGAAGATACATCGCCTCAACCATTGAGATCATCTTACCACCCCATTACTAAATAGGTTCGCCTAACCGTCCTTCGCCAACCTGCACAGCGACGAATTTGGCTACCTCGTCCGGGGCAAAAAACGCATAAAATAGTATGAGTAAACCACTAGAAAATTTCTTCTGTTATTTCTTAACTGATACTCAATGAACTACTTCGATTTAGGAACAATGTAGTATAATGGGTTATTGTCAATCATGTTAATAGAAGAGGGAAATTATGACAAAAAATGTATTGAAGGCCAATTTAGCCATGGTTGCTGTAATAATTATTTGGGGAATTTCTTATGTTAGCATTAAGGCAACTCTTATTGAAATTCCCCCTATCACAATGGCACTTATTCGTTTTATGATTGCCTCCTTAATACTCGGGATGATTATCCGAAGAGTTGAACCAAAGGCGAAACTAGATAAATCTGATCTGCCGAAAATGGTTTTAGGCGGGATTTTTGGCATCACCTTATATTTCATCCTTGAAAACATCGGAGTCAAATTTACCACCGCAACAAACGCTTCCCTAATCGTTTCCGTCGTTCCAATTATTACAATAACCTTAGATGTACTATTCTTCCACGGCAAGATATCCTTAATAAAGCTATTGGGAGTTGGCATAGCCATAGGGGGTTCTTACCTTGCTGTTACCGCCAATGGTAGGGTTGAACTAAATTCCGCCCATTTTATTGGCAATATTTTAATGATTGCTGCAATGCTGTCATGGGCATTTTTTACTTTGGTCAATAAGTCTCTTCAAGAAAAATATTCGGGGTTATTTTCAACTGCCTACCAAACGATCTTTGGAACCCTGTTATTTATTCCTTTGTCACTTTTCGAGTATAAAGAATGGAAACTGGTTTCGCTTATAGCATTAGGTAACATTTTATTTCAGGCAATTTTTTGTTCATGTGTAGCCTACTTATTGTATAACTATGCCTTGAAACGTTTGGATGTGGCTCTAACAACCATCTATTTAAATCTGATCCCAGTTGTTGGAGTTCTCAGCGGTTACCTTATTCTCAAAGAACGTGTTTTAGCCATCCAGCTTGTCGGTGGATTAATAACACTTCTTGCCATCATAATTATCAATTTTGAATTAGGAACTCCGCGGAAAAACTCGTTTGATAAAGAACATGCTCGAACAACTGGAACTTCCCAGTGAGGGAATCCTCGCCTTTCGATACTACGCTCATAGCTCAATTCTACAAAGCCCTTAAAGACAGGCCTTACCAAGTTTTTGGCATCTATACGGGGAAGAGCATTAAGGCGCTTGATCACGTTTTGAATGCGCTCGCGAATCTCGTCGGCGCCCAGATCTTGCAGGCGCTGTTCCACCTGAATTAATAAATCTTGCAAGTTTGGGCTTGATCTCTAAGTTCGTTCATTTCCCCCAGAGTTTATCTACGGCCTAAGAAGTTGTTCATCTTGTCTTGCCCGTGCCGTTGGAGCCGAGCAGGGCGAAAATACTGCCCCTTTCCACCTCAAAATCTACGCCCTTCAGGACTTGAAGCTGCTTGTAGGACTTTTGCAAACCTTTCACTTGAATTGAATTGTTTTGCATATTCTTCGCCTCCTTATATGACAGTAACCTTTGACAAATCGGCCTCAATGCCTTTGAGCGCGGCATTAGTCAGCTTATCCATCACCGCACCGTCAAAGCAGATGGCTTTGATGGCACGATAATATTTTTTAGACAAGGTAAACGCCGAAAGGAAGGACACATTTTTGAGTGTCGCGCCCTTAAACGAAACTTCATTCAATGCGGCTTTGTCTTGACCCCGATAAAGGTCTGCCCGTCAAGACACAGTCCCCGCAGGTTAGCCCGAATTAGAGGTTATAAGAAATAACCGCAATCCTTGGCAGGGGCGGTTATTTCTTCTTTATGATCAAAAGATAAAACTTGTCCCTGACTATTCACAGGGTTAAGGCCGCCTCATACAACGAGGCGGCCTTATTTGTTCCGAAGGTCATAGCAAACTCTAAGCAAAAGCCAGCAGTATTTTAAGCAAAATACATACATACTAAATGAATCTTTCAAGTAATATGTCTTCAATATTTCTTCTTGCATCGATGACTGCAAGCACCCATATGGGTAACCGCACTTTCGAGACCACTAACTAAAATTGTTATTCATAATTCAAGTTATAGTTTTCCCAGCCAGGTAGCTCTTTACGGTTTTTACATCGTTATTGTTCTTTGAATCGTTTATTTCTTGATCCAACTTCAGATCATTAGCAAAAGACCCATCAGCTTTTTGAAAGTAGACGGTAGCTAATGGAACATCCCCTTGTCCAGCATAACCATCATCAATAATGATGATGATATCTTTTAGCCCGTCTTTACTCACATCTTCAAATAAAACCGCTTTAACGTCTACCATATAGGGGAGGGTTGCCTGAAAATTATTAAGGATATCCCCGTTTTCATCGGTTAAATAAAATACTGCCGGTATATGGCTGCCTCCTGTCAATTTTCCGGATACAAATTTAACCTTGCCCCATGAATTTAAATCCACCATGAAGGATTGATTCTCAATGGGACTAAAGCCCTCTATATCTTTAAGATTATACGGAGCGAACTGGAAAGTTCCTACCGGCGGCTGCGCTTTACTATCCTGTGCTTTTTTCGTAAGGGTGATAGTCGCTTCCATCTCATTGTTTGGTTCAAAGACCAATTTAATAGTTCCCTTATTTTCTCTCGAATCAGTGAACTGACATTCAGCCGTATCATTAATCATTATTCCGTTTAAATTGGCCGAAGCATTAGGGTACGATGGAGCAGGACCGACCACCATGAGTTCTCCCGTTATTTTTCCATTTTCAATTTTAGAAATAGAAAAAGACACTTCGTTTCCGAAGTTTTTATCAGCATCATTTTTCTTAACCCATGTTTTTTTAAGGTATTGATGGTAATCAATTGCCTCCCGGGTTGGAGCGGGCACGGAAGGTTTGGCAGTCTCCACTGCGGGGGATTCCTCCCTGGGTTGTTGGGTGTTATTAGTTGGAGCTGTTTTTCCACATCCTGCTACAATCAAGGCAACTAGCATTGCTGCTAAGAGTATTTTGCTTTTCATTTTTGCCTCCGTTTTAACCCTATCCAGAATGGGGTGAAATTTGCCTCTGACTCTATCGCCGCTCACATACGCCCCTAACACAAAACCAGATATTATAATAGGGATAAATCCAATAATCAGCAAATAATGGTCCTTTACTATTTCGACGAACGTCTTACTTTTCCTTCCACCAATCACTAGGCCTTTTAAAACTATACACATAGAAAAGTTGGTGGTAAATTGCCCTACATGGAGAAAACTGCACCAATATGGATAGTTAAATATATTATTTATAAGTTTATAGGTACAAATAGGTGCGTACTTGTATATTCACTCCTTGCTTTATAATAAAGTGTCTGCCTGTGATAACAAGGATTAAGTAAATTATAGGAGGCGATAGCTAAGCCGAAGGGAAACTGTTTAAATCATCTTGCAGTTTGGGTATTTAAGACATCCTACTTTTTTTCATTGCTTAATTGTTCAATTTTCCATTTGCATTTCCAAACTACATTTAAGATGGCTAAAGATATGACCCCCAGTAAAAGGGTAAAAATTCCGAATATGAAATTACCGATGCGGATTGTAGCTGTGAGTTCCATAAAGAAGCAAATGGCCTCGATAACTAGAAATATTTTAAAGAAGTTTATAATTTTCTTATACAAATAAATTTTTGATTCTGCATCTGTATACATTTCAAAGGGGCCATCTGCTGCCTTTTTCCTCAGGTAGACCCATCTCCACCATTGGTCGATAACTTCTACTCCCAGGTCCTCCATAAACGATGCATAATCCGATTTATTACCGCTCCAATTATCAAGCAAATCTATCTGATAATTATATTCTCCCGGTTCACAAGGCTCAAAAGTATAAAACCCTAGAAAGAATTTTTTAAACGCCCAGCCTTTTAAAGACATTTCTCTCAACCAAACTTCTTCGGCATCTTTATCATAATAGAGTTTGAACTTTAACATTCTTTCATCTCCCTTTATCCATCTTCTTCGCATTCTCTACAAGTTCATTTAACCTATTAACTTCCTTCTCAAATATTTCCCTGCCAATTTTAGTGAGTAAATATTCCTTTTTCTTCCTTGATTCTTTATCCTCACTGAATAAACTTATCCAACCTTTTGTAAGCATAGAGTTAATGGCGCCATACAAGGTGCCCGGGCCTAATACCACCCTGCCACCTGTCATTTCATTTATATCTTGAATTATTCCATATCCGTGGTTTGGTGTGCGTACCGCCAACAATATATAAAATAATGCTTCGGTCAAAGGTGAACTATTATCCAAATCAATCAACCTCCGATCTATCGTTTACCGATATATTAGATATATCACCTTCCGATATATCTGTCAACGATTAATTTTAAAAATTATAACGAAACAATGTAACCTAAAAAAGGCGCCATCTTCTCCGTTATTTCATATATTTGGACGAATCCCCTTATTGGTATTTCGTAGGAATCATGATTATCATTGGCTTGGGCATTTTTCGGACTCAGGCTGGCAATATTTCACAAAAACGTTCCGATAACATATAATAACATCGTGTGTGTTTAGTTTTACGAACACTTTACAAACCGATAATTTAGGTTTAACACTTTTTTGATAGAATGAGTAAAACATGAGCGAATTAAGGAGGTTCTTATGTATTTGCATTTCCGTTCTGAATTATCAAAGTTAGGTCAGGAAATTGAGCACCTATGGGCACCAGAACTGCGTGGTGCTAGTGATGAAGCAACATTCTTTGCCACTAAAGGAAAAGTATTGGATATTCTAAACGTATTATACGGTGAAAAATCCAGAGAGTTCCGAGTGGTCAAACTGACAAGTTCACCAGCCACTGTCGTTAAAGTCGTAAATCATATCATTCGCAGATCGGACATGAACTCACCCAGTTCTAATGTTGTCAACCTGTAATTTATTCGACCTAAAATTAAAAGCAGGTATAAGCAAAACAAGATGAGAGGAAAATCGCCTCTCATCTTGTTTGCTTATAGGGACAAATTCAATTCTTTCTACGTACCCGCATCGTGTGTGTTTAGTTTTACGAACACGTTACAAACATGCAAATTATGTCAAACATTTGTGGAACAGACCGGATGTAAAAGGGCAACCGTGCTAGAAACCCTTTATTACCCTTTATACAATTTTTGCCCTGCAACGGAAGGCAGTTTCCTATGAAACAATCCTTTGGCATCGTTGTACCTGTAATCTATACACTGTTGGACCTCTAGGCATTTAATCGATACCCCGCTCCCCAAACCGTTTCTATGATTTTGGGCTTACCAGGGCATTGTCTGTAATTGAGCCAAATCCAAACTTCCGTCCACTATACTGCTGGCGATTTCTTTGATATATACCGCTTTTTTCAGGGATATTCCGCATGTTTGTATCGTTTCGGCTGGTAGTGAATTTATGTGTTCCGGCATTACCGGCGCAAACATGCTTTGAAAACGCTCCCAAATGGTTTCTTGGGCTTTTGTGGATATTTGTTGCCCAATAATTGAGTTGATAAGCGCCATGAACATATCGGCAAGTTTTGAAACAGAGAGTTCCGTGAGAGGGCATAACCTTCTTCAATCCCAATCGTCCCGATGGGGAAGTCATAAAAATACACGTTTTTCACAATTACACTCCTTACTTTGTCATGATGTCCTAAAACATACTAAGTTGGTTGAATATTTGGGACGGCGTTGTGCGATCAGTTATGATTTCATCGCCCCGTGGATAGCCAGTAATCATCGGAGCTTTTGGGTCATGCACAGCCACACGCCGTTGTGCTGTTTCTGACTTGACGAAGCATAACAATAGGTACAGCCTCGCATGGACGTTTCACCTCCTGAAATAGGTGTTTCCGATGTGAAGTATAGCATAGTTGTTTTTGTTAAGTCTTACTCGTTTTCAAGATGTAATTCTTAACAGGTGTGATTGGTGCCAGGGCGCGATCAATTCAAGCCTAACCATATGATTAAACGGGATACCTCTCGGCATCCCGTTTACGGTTCAAGTTATTCTAAGCAACATCTAATGTAGCCTTTCATCTTCCATAGCTCCTTTCTTTGATGTTTAATACTCAATAATTAGAAGTTTCCTTCATATATATATTTACTCATTCTATAAAACCTCTACGTTGCAACAATTCTTTAGTTTCATTCCAGAGTTTATTTTGCATAGTAATATCTCCGCCAGGGTATGCAGGAATAATAGACTTGCCGCTTCCAACGTTAAAATAGCCACCGGTCACTCCTTGATATTGCGTCCCTACAATTAAATGAGTAATAATGTCAGCTCCTTTACGTGGATCTCCGATATGCAAAAATCTTAAAATGCGTTCAAGAGCAGTAGCAAACCAAAGCTCACGTCCGAGACCAGTCACATTAAACCCTGGATTTAGTGCATTAACAGTGACTCCAGTTCCAGATAATTGAAGTGCCAGTTCCCCGGTAAACATAATATTAAGAAGTTTGGTTTTCCCGTAAAGCGCAGAGGAACCTCTAGAAGTAAAAGTAGAGGTATCTGTCAGATCCTCTGGAAGCTTAAGTTTACCATGGTTGCGTGATGCTTCGGAAGGAGACAAAGATTAAATTTTTACAAACCATTTCTCTCAAAATTTTAATTCTTCTTCTGTCCTCAAGTTGCAAAGTAATTATCGTAATAAAGTAAATGCAGTATCTACTTAAGTTCCATAATCAAAATTTATAAGAATTGTTACGGTTTATCGTTTTCCATATTGGAGTCATCCTGATTAAAACTAATTTTTATCGTTGTACCTTCGTTCAGCTTACTTTCTATTTTAAGTTCAGCATCATGAATTTTGGCGATTTCTGCACATAAGGAAAGCCCCAGGCCTACCCCGCCATTTGCCCTTGATCTGGATTTATCAGCCATATAGAATGGCTCAAAAACCTGTGCTATGTCTTCTGCAGAAATACCAATCCCCGTATCTTTGATTTCCAGAATTATAGTTGCTTCTGTATCCCTATGCAAGCTTAGGGCTATTTTATCCCCGCTCTTCGAGGCTTTAATTGCATTGTCAACCAGGTTGGCCAGTAAAATCTTCATCAAATCCTTATTCATCAAAAGACGAAGAGGCTCGACCGATAATTCTAGATCGATATTTCTCAGTTCCAACTTGGGGGTAAAGGAATTTTTAAGATCGATGAAAAGCTCTTCCAGGTTCTCCTCTTTCATCGCAAAATCTTCTTTCCTCAGGACAATCAGATCCATTAAGGTCAAGGCCAGTTTCTCCAATCTTTTTCCTTCTTCATAGATAAAGCTTAACGAGTTGATAAAAATCTCTTCATCATATTTATTGGTTCGGAGATAATCAGCATAGCCAATGATGGAGGTTAAGGGAGTCCTTAGCTCATGGGCCAGGTTATCAATAAACCGTTGCTTGTCCTCTGAGATTTTTTCCAGCTGGTTTATTTTGTCTTCGACCACGCCAGCCATAGCATTGAAATTTTCGGACAGCAATCCAATCTCATCATTGGACATTACCTTGACTCTGGCGCTGAAATTCCCCTCGGCTATGGTCTGGGTTGATTGGATCAGCTTATTAATGGGCTTTACAATAAATTTACTTAATACGATGGTTACGATGACCAAAATTCCTGAGACAAGAATATTTAATCTGAGCAGAAGGTTTAACAGGTTTGCCCGATTGTTATAAATACTCGAAATATCCTTAGCATAAGAAACCTTATAGGGATTGTGATCCAAATCAACTTTCTTCGTTATAAATAAATACGTCTTATCCCCCAAATCCCGGATGATGTAATTGACTTGATCGGAAGCTATGTTTAATTCATCCCGCTGGGTTATGGTGCTAATTTTTAAATTACTGAAAATAACGTCATTATTTTCATCGATCACATCCAAATATAAATCCTGTTCTCGCAGATTGCCCAGATAGGTATTGATCATGGCATCGATGCTTTGTTTATCCACTTCAGCTGCCTGGGAATCTGAGGATTTTTGGGCTTTTAGCAGGTATAAATTGGATTCTAAAGAGGTACAAAATCGATTCTGTTCACTTATACCGGAGTCAATCGCCATACTGGTATTCAGCTTAAAATTGCTGTTAATCAGATATAAGCAGGCAGGAATAAAGAAAATTTCAAAGACAATCAGCGTGGACAAAAATATCTTCTGCCAAAATCTCATTTATTCCTCCAACCTGTATCCCAATTTAAATACAGTTTTAATTTCATCTTTCCATTCCAGCTTTTTTCTTAACTTTTGGATATGGTTGTCTATGGTCCGGGTTTCCCCGATATAATCATAGCCCCAAATTTTTTCTAAGATTTTATCTCTGGTTAATACGAGATTTTTATGTTGGACTAAGAACACCAATAATTCGAATTCTTTGAGAGTAAGCTCAATCAGTTCTCCGTTCTTTTTAACCTGCATCTCTGCCAAGTATATTTCCAGGTCTTTAAAATGGATCATGTTGCTCTTCTTATTGTAATGCCTTAAGACATTTTCAATCCTAGCCAGTAATTCAATGCCCTCAAAGGGTTTCGTAATATAATCATCTGCTCCTGCTTTTAAGCCATATACCTTATCGGCAACTGAACTTTTAGCCGTTAAGAAAATAACCGGAATCCCTAACCGTTTAATCGTTTCGAATAACGTAAATCCATCAACTTTGGGAAGCATAACATCCAGGAGTATTAGATCAAAACTCTCTCTTTCAATCACATTGAAAGCATCTTCGCCGTTCAAAACGATGGAACTCTCATACTGGGCTGTATTCAAATTTAATTGGATCAAATTGGCTATGGGGACATCATCCTCAATAATTAAAATTTTTATCATCGTATAAACCCTCATCCTTTTTAACAGTTAGATGGATTAAGCGCCAGTAAAGGCAATTAATCCATCTAATCAGTCATATTATTAGCTTCTTACCTTAATTCTTATTTCACTTGCAGTTCCCGGAAATTCTCATCATAGTCTTTTTGGACTGAAGGTAAGGTGATTAAGCGATCATAATTGATTTCATAGCCTAATACGGAGTAATCTTTCAGATTAAGGGTCATCCATACATCTCGTCCGTCTTCCAGATCGCAAAAGGCTCTGATGGTTCCGAAGTTTGCGGTCTTAGTCACTTTTATCGTATTGCACTGAACATTTTTCCCCAATTTACCGAAAAAGTTTATAACCGCGGTTTGAACTTTCGCATCATCAATGACTGCTTTAAAACTTCCATCAATGTTTTTCGAAGCCATCAACGTAACTATTTCGCCTGTTTCTTCATTGATGACGATACTATTTGAAGCTGGCATAGGCTCTTTTAAGTTAGCTGCCGGAATAAACTGGACATTGATTACATTGGCAGTATGTTTTTGGGCGTTTTCTTTCAATACCGCAGCGTCTTCCTTTGGATATAAATCCATAAAAAACTTGAAGTCGTCTTGGGCATTCGTTCTAGTAATATGAGCTTCACCAAAAGAATTAGCATCCAGCCCCATATAATCCTTCATAGCCTTCGCAGCAATATTTACCGCTTCTTCATCACTGATCTTTCCTTTCGTGATATTGATTTCATCCCCTGTTTTTCCCTCAATAGACTGGTTTATACCATTCACTTCAGATTTGCTTGCTAGGGTTACAACCTTGTTTTTAGTCGAGTCAACAGTGCTTTGACTGGCATAGGCAATTGCAGTGGCACCGCCTATGATGGATAGGGTCAATGTAAAAACGAGTATATTTTTTTTAATCATCTAATAAACCTCCAACTGTTTTTTTGGGGGGTTCGTGCACTAAACCCCTCATGCAGTTTTAGTATAGTGCGACAATATGTAGAAAGTATCGTTCAGATGTCACCAAGTTGTAAAATCTATAAAGACGCATAATCTGCGACAATACATATACCCTGTGTTGAAGTCAGGTTTATCATCTTTATGAAACATTAAAAGTCCACAACAGCAGTTCGACTATTGCAAACCATGGCAGAGAAGCGAGATATTTCATTACAACTGGGTAAAAGCCCAAGTCATAGCAAACAGATATTATTTCATAAAGCTTATTACAACGGAAGGCATAATCGTAAATTGGCGAGTTTGGCGGTATCGATAGAATCATTGCTTTTCCGAATTATTTACATTTCACTGCCAATACTAATGTTGATGTGATATCATGGCAGTGACGCACAAAACAACTCTCGCGTTTTCTCTCATTTCTATCCCACTGTCCATTTAGACCATAAGCTACTTTAATCGCTTCGCATTATCGTAAGAAAGACGGTCAGCCAAAAATATGCCCTGCCGTCCATTCTCCATATAATAAATAATGCACTC
>NZ_AGAF01000023.1 GCF_000224515.1 Desulfosporosinus sp. OT
TCCATCAACAGATCAAGTCATGGCAGTTCATTGCGATCACGCCAAAGCATTTATACAGAGCTTACTTTTATAATTTCTATAACAAAGCTTTTATTTGTAAAACTCTGAGAAGACTTTGGCGATGGCTAAGTGATCTTTAACTCCCCCGAGTTCACGTACAGAATGCATAGCTAAGACAGGGTTTCCGATATCCACGGACCGTATATCAAGATGTGTAGTGGAAATCGGACCAATAGTTGAACCCCCTCGTTCATCCGAACGATTGACAAATTTCTGGACAGGAACCCCTGCGAGTTGACAGAGGGTAGTGAAAACAGCCGCAGACTCCGCATCGGTTGTGTAATTTTGGTTAGCGCTGATTTTAATCACTGGTCCTCTATTAAGGATTGGGCGATTAACTGGATCAAGCCTTTCTCCTGAGTTGGGATGAAGAGCGTGGGCCATATCGGCTGAAATCAGGAAAGAATGTGCCAAGGCCTGGAGATATTCTTCTCGGTCTTTTTTTAGTCCTAGCAGAATTCGTTCTAAAATAAAGGATAGAAAAGGAGAAGCCGCCCCTTGTTTGGAGGTGCTTCCGCATTCTTCGTGATCAAAACAGGCCAGAACCTGTGTGGTCAGAGTTGGTTTAGCGTTAGCTAGAGCCCAGGCGCCGGCATGAATCATCGCTAAGTCATCAAGACGACCGCTTGAAATAAACTCTTGTTGAAGTCCAAAAAACCGACCTTTTTCATATTCATAGAGGAAAAGGTCGAAGTCCAAGATATCATCAGTGGGACATTGCAGCGTTTTGGCCAGGTGACTGATCAGGGTACCTTCTTTTTCAAAGTCTTGAGTGATTTGGCTTAATAAGGGCAGCATATCTTTTTGTTTGTTTAATTCAATTCCTTCATTAACCTTGCGATTCATATGGATAGCAAGATTGGGAATCACAAGCAGGGGAAGGTCACTACGGAAAAGTCTGATTCGAGGAGAAAAGGGGGATTCCCCGTGCAAAATAACCCGACCTGCTAAAGAAAGTGGACGGTCCAACCAGGTATTAAGTATCGGTTCGCCATAAGTTTCAACATTTAACTTCACATAATGCCCCTCTACAGATATTTCCGGCAAGGGCTTAACCCGAAAACCAGGGCTGTCCGTATGCGCTCCAATAATGTGAAACCCATACTTCTCTGGCACACCTTCGCCAACAACAAAAGCAATTAAGGCAGAATCGTTGTGAGTTACATAGTATTTACCCCCGGGAATCAATGACCATTTATCTTTTAAGGACAACGTTTGGAACCCTTGGGGAACAAGCAATTTCTTGATGCCTTCTACAACATGGAAGGAAGATGGGCTTTCTTGGATAAAATTGAGCAGTAATTGGGCAAACTGCTGTTCATCATTATTAATATAAGAGATCATCCTAATTTAACCACCTTTCAGATCGATTGATAATATAATTCTACATCACCCTCAATATTAAACAAAAACTATATATTCTCTCTGAATCACGCCATTCCTGCTTGTCATTTCAGTAACCTTGAAAGAGTTAGCAGGAAATCAAGCAAGCATAATAGAAGTGTATTAGTCGAACCTACCTAGATCTTTAGCGCCGCGCATCAACTGGCGGTCATGACTCGCCAGGGAGTTAAATACAAAATTTATAGCTAAGAATGAAGTGAATTAAAAACCATGAAAAAAAATATAAGAGTAAATACGCTTGAACACATCAGTTTGCATGAATTGACGGACATCTGGAACCGCTGTTGGCGGGGATATTATTACGACATGACATATACGCCGGAACATATGCGAGTTTGGCTTCATCTAAGTCAAGTTTCTCTCCAGCATTCGATGGCAATCCTTGTTGAAGATCAGATTGTCGGCTTTGCTTTGCTGTCCATAGACGGGGTCGATGGATGGATCGCTGGGGCTTGCCTTGATCCGAATTACCGGGGAAAGGGCCTTTTTGCACCGCTAATGTTCTCTCAGCTCAATTCTGCTAGCTGTGTTGGATTAAAAGGAGTTTTCCTTGAGGTTCTGGAGCAAAATCATGCACTTAAAGTCTATCAGTCAGTCGGTTTTACACGAATGCGCCAGCTCAATATTTATCGTACTCAAGGTGGAATTGATTTTTTCTCAGATGGGAAAGTTGAGGCGTGTCATCTTGAAATGGCTTCAGTTGAACAATATTTTGAAAGCCGTCGCCGAGCTTTCTTTAATCCAGCATGGCAAAGAAGAGAGGAGTATCTTAAACGGTATGGTAATTTTTCTGCCGTAATGAATTCGAGTAGAACAGCTGGTGCGTTATTTGCTGGAGACAAAAATGCTCCTTGTTTAGATGCTTGGAGTGCAACCGAATCTGGGGCTAAAGAACTGATCTCCTCAGTGCTTGGGCGCTCAAATGCGTCGTTTTCATTGACTAATCAACCTGAAGATTGGATTGTTTCTTTTCTCAGTGCATACGGAATTAACCCTAACGCAAAACAGTTTGAAATGCATATAAAACTTGCATAAATTTCACCGGACTTTCATAGATTATTAAAGTCCGGTGTTTCAACGCAAAAAGGGGTCGATTTTCGTCAAAACATTGGAAGGTCTAAATTATTTTAATTGATTTTAAAAAAAGCATTGCAAATTCCAAAAATAGGTATATAATAAAGTGATACCTTAAAATATATGGAAAGGAGAGAAAGTTTATATGACACAAAAAGAGCAATTAATGATTAATGCAATTTTAGAGTCTGTGGGACTGGAATCAATTAAATCCACACAAGAAAAAAGGCTAGTTCATGAAGAAGGATAAGTAGTAAGACGTTACAGAAAGGGTGCGGTATTTTGACCCAGATTCTAATCCTAAATTGTAACCAAATTAGCTTTAACTCATGCAGAGGCCAAATCTAAAAGCGAGTTTCTTAAATTTTGAGAAGCTCGCTTTTATACTTGGAACTAAAATCAGAATTATAGAATGGAGTAGAAGAAGAAATGTCGTTATCCGTGCTTGGAATTGCCTGTAGCCCACGTCGCAATGGTAACACGACCCGCTTAGTCTTAGAAGCGATGGAAACTGCCAAGGCCGAGGGCCATGCGACTGAATTAGTTTACCTTTCAGATCTAAAGATAAATCCCTGCCAAGGATGCGGGGCATGTTCAGCAAAAGGGATATGTGTAATAAAGGACGATATCCCCAATCTGCAAGAGAAGCTGATTCGTGCTGATCGTTTAATCCTTGCTGCTCCAATTTTTATGATGGGTATAAACGCCCAATCAAAAATTTTAATTGACCGCATGCAAACGTTTTGGGCTCTCAAATACCTGCACCATCAGACCCTTATAAATCCCTCTGGTTACGAACGTATTGGTCTTTTCCTTGCGACGGCCGGAACAAAAAAGCTCGATGTGTTTGAATGTGCAGAACGTTCCATTAAAACTCTCTTTCATATGTTAGATATTCAATACGCTCCCCCCTGCCTCTATAAGGGGATTGATCAAGCTGGGGAAATTAATGAGCATCCGACAGCCATTGAGGACGTACGTAAGGCTACGCAGGTTCTGTTAATATCCTAATCTGCAAGAAGTTGCAAGTGTAATTGTCAAAGTTTAAGCTATACTAATCTATATGGCATTACTGAATAATGGAAAGGAACAGTGCCTCATGCAACCCTCTACAATGCTGACGAATGTCCCTAAAATCGCGATTGTAACAGATAGTACGAGCGATTTGGACCCGGAAATGATTCAGGAATTTGAGATAGAAGTTCTGCCCTTGCACATTGTCTACCCAGATCGGGAATATCTCGATCGAGTTAATATTAGTCCGAATGAAGTTTATGACAATATGGCCAATGAGGTTCCCACTACATCGCTGCCTTCTCCAGCCGAAATAGCCAATTTATTTGGTCAGTTAAGAGATCGGCATGTCACACATATTCTTGCGATGCATATATCAAGTGGTTTAAGCGGAACCTATGAAACCGTATGTCAGGTAGCACAAGATTTTAAAGAGATGGTCATCAATGTGTTGGATTCTAAATCGCTTTCTATGGGGTTAGGTTTCCCAGTCCGAGAAGCAGCTCGTCAGATCCGCCGCTCAACGGATTTTCAGAGCGTAATTAAAGCGGCTAAGGATGTTTCAGAACGAACTAGAATCTATTTTGTGCTTTCCACGTTAGATTATCTAAAACGAGGTGGCCGGATCGGGTACGTGTCAGGCACCCTTGGTGAACTCTTGAATATTAAACCCATTATTACGGTTAACTCTGAAGGCAAGTACATTACCTTTGCCAAAGTCCGTGGCCGAGATCAATCGCTTATAAAATTGTTTGATATTTTGAAAGAATGTACTCAAGAAGATCACTATAACGTGGCTATTGTCCATGGGGGAGCAGAGCAAGAAGCTCGTAACCTTTGGCAGAAAGCTCATCAACTCCCTAATATTGATGAATTGTTGTTCAACCAGATTAGCCCAGTCATGGGGGTTCATACGGGGCCTGGATTGGTCGGGATCATAATTTCTCCAGTTCTAGTACCTCAGGCTTAGGCCGAGGTATATTTTTTTGGTGACATGCTGGTGTTTTTAGAACCATCTGTCCTATCCGTTTGAAGTATGCTATACTCACTAAAAGGGAACATTATCCATCGTTTATATTGATCGAAGTTACTTAGAAGGAGGACATGTCAGATGAGTATTCAAGATCGCTACACCTTATGGTCCGAACATCCTTACTTTGAGGAAGAAATACGACAAGAACTGCGACGAATCACCGATCCGCAAGAAATTGAGGATCGCTTCTATACAGATTTAGAATTTGGTACAGGTGGCTTAAGAGGAATTATTGCAGCAGGCACAAATCGAATGAATAAATATGTAATTCGTAAAGCCACCCAAGGGCTAGCCGAATGTGTTTGTGATCATGGGCAGGAGGGTATGAAACGTGGAGTGGTTATTGCCTACGACTCTCGGAAATACTCGTCAGAATTCGCTCTCGAGGCCGCTTTAGTACTCGCCCAAAACGGAGTTAAGGTGTATCTCTTTAATGCACTTCGCCCCACACCAGAACTCTCGTATGCAGTTCGTCAGTTGCACGCTTTAGCTGGTATTGTTGTGACAGCCAGTCACAACCCTAAAGAATACAACGGTTATAAAGTGTACTGGGATGACGGTGGCCAGGTGCCTCCAGTGAAAGCTGACCAGATACTTGCCCGAATTGAAGCCCGGGAGAGTTGGCTGGGAATCGAACCCATGTCCATAGAAAATGCTAAGACGTCCGGCTTACTAGAAATCATCGGTGAAGAAATCGATCAATCTTACCTAGCTCAAGTGCGAAAACTTGCATTGCACCCAGATCTTGATGAGCAAAAAGGGAAGGAACTTCGTATTGTCTATACACCTTTGCACGGAGCAGGGAACATACTTGTACGCAGAGCTTTAGCTGAACTTGGTTTTTGCTCAGTCACCGTAGTACCCGAGCAAGAACTTCCTGACCCAGAGTTCACGACTGTGCCGTATCCTAATCCAGAAATCCCGGCAACATTTGAACTAGCTCGAAAATATGGGATGGAACTTAAAGCCGATCTTCTTTTAGCCACCGACCCAGATGCTGACCGTTTAGGTGTCGTCTTGCGTGATCTGAATGGTGACTTTGTTCAGCTCACTGGAAATCAAATTGGGATACTGTTAACCTATTATATTCTATCGCAAAAGAAGGCCTTAGGGACCCTTCCGGATAATGCAACAATAATTAAAACAGTGGCATCAACAGATCTAGCCGATGAGGTTGCTCGATATTTCAATGTGCGGGTGGAAAACGTACTGACTGGCTTTAAATTTATTGCTGAAAAGGAAAGAGAAATGGAAGAAGGCGGTTGGGGTACGTTCCAATTCGGTTTCGAAGAGAGTTATGGTTATCTCGCCGGCGATTTTGTCCGAGATAAAGATGCAGTAATCGCCTCTATCCTTTTGGCGGAAGCGGCTCTCTATTATCGACAGGTAGAGGGACGTTCCCTTTTCGATGTTCTTGAGCTTATCTATGGAAAATTCGGATACTACTTGGATGATCAAGAGTCCCTGGCATTGAGGGGAATCCAAGGTAAGGAAGAAATAGCGAGGATTATGAACTCACTTAGATTAGAAGAAATCCTTGAACTTGGTGGGATTCCCATTTGGAAAATAGATGACTATGAACAGCGAATTGGTAAAGATACTTCGACAGGACAAACATACCCACTCACGCTTCCCCATTCAAATGTTTTGCGTTTTTCTTTTCACGGCGGAGGATTTGTCATGGTTCGCCCCTCTGGAACTGAACCTAAAATCAAATTTTACTTTTCAGTGAAAGCGGATACTCTCCCAGAGGCTAAAGATACTTTACACAGGGTAAAAACAGATGTTATGAACCGTATAGCCCAAATACGATCTGTCTGATAAAAATTCTGAACAACTCGATAGTTTTTAAGTTGGATAAAATGGTATCCTCCAAACGGACTTCCTGAAGTCCGTTTTTTCGTACTTATCAGATCCCATGCCTGCTGCGCGGCACCACTGATGAATGAAAATTTTGTCAATACTACTACTTAGGCTGGCGAAGGTAGGTAGAACTTTCCTGGTGCCGCGATCCCGTTTATCAGACGGGCCACATCGACCCGGTGTAACACAGATTGTTGCTCCTTCGGGAAGCACGCAGGGCAGAATAACCCATATTGGTTGTGGCACCAGCCTTAAAGTAAACCAGTCTAAGGAAAAGTTGTTGTTATGGAAATGCAACTAAGGCGGCCGTCTGCGCTAGGCTAACAAGAAGGTTAACACGTGCGAAGATAGTGTCTTCGCGGGTACTAGCTAAGTTTTGGTTAACTGCAATTCCAAAGGTCAAATATAGTCAAAAATATGTCTGACCATTATTGACCTTAGTTAAAAAAGGGAATATAATCTAATTGTAGGGGAGAAAATACTGCAGTTAATCTCAGATGAAACTAGCAGAATCATAGTGAAGAAAAACTTTACCACCAGCGCAGAATATGAGGTGAAGATATGGATTTTAAAGATTATTATGCAATTCTTGGTGTTTCACCAGATGCTGATGAAAAAACTATAAAAAAGACCTATCAAAAATTAGCTAAGAAATATCATCCCGATGTAAATCCGGGGGACAAAACGGCTGAAGCTAAATTTAAAGAGTCTATGGAAGCCTATCAAGCGATTAGTGATCCTGAAAAACGTCGTAAATACGATGAATTACGGGCGGACTACCAACAATGGCAGAATCGTGGAGGACGTGGAGATTTTGATTATGGCCGCTGGCAAACGAATTCTGGTGGTAGGGGTGGCAGTAATCAAACCTATACTATGTCCCCAGAAGATTTTGCAGAAATGTTTGGTGGTGCGGGTGGATTTACTGGAGGAGGAGATGGGTATTCTGATTTCTTCTCAACTCTCTTTGGCGGAGGTGGCGGGCAAGGCGCTGGCTTCAGTGGGGGCTCTGTTAAAGGGCGTGCCCGCTCTGGCCAGGATCTTGAAGTAGAGGTCCAAGTGACACTTGAAGAAACTTATAATGGAACGACAAGGCTCATTCGTACCGGGGAAAAACAAATCGAGGCCAAAATCCCGAAAGGGGTAAGGACTGGTTCTAAAGTACGGATTGTGGGTCAAGGTGGGCCAGGGATCTCAGGTGGAGCGAGAGGGAATCTCTATTTAAACATTACAGTAGCCCCGCATACTCGCTTTGTCCGTGATGGAGATGACTTGAAGGCAGATCTACCAGTTGATTTCTATCAGGCCGTTTTAGGTGGTGAGGAGCGTATCCGTACCTTTGGAGGAGAAGTCCTGCTTAAAATCCCCCCTCTCTCTCAAAGTGGAAAAAGATTTCGTTTAAAAGGAAAGGGTATGCCAAATTTAGAGCACCCTGATCAATATGGGGACCTCTTTGCAGAATTATCGATTGTTTTACCAGAGGGTATGAGTGAGCAAGAGATCTCGGTCCTTCGTGATTTAGCCAACAAACGAGGCACAACCTCGGTTTGACCATACCTAGCTTAAAAAGGAGTGAGTAATAATGTCTTTTGATACCAATCGTTTTACCCAGAAATCACAGGAAGCCATCACAGATTCTCAAAGCAAAGCAGAACGCAACGGGAATAGCCAAGTAGAGCCAGAACATCTTTTGCTCTCCCTTTTAGAGCAAGGGGATGGCGTTGTTCCTCAAGTACTGACTAAATTAAATATGGCGGTTGGCGCACTCATCCAGAGTATTCGACAAGAGATCAACCGCTTTCCCCGCATCAGCGGCGGAAATGTGCAACTGACCATTTCGTCGCGCTTACGGTCTGTTTTGGTAGCAGCCCATGATGAGATGGGCACGTTTGGTGATGAGTATGTGAGCACCGAACATTTGTTGCTTGCAATCCTGGGAAAAGCTGGCGGTCCAGTCGAACAAATCTTAAAACAAGCTGGACTGACTCGGGAAAAATTACTTCAAGCCTTACGAGAAGTTAGGGGGACTCAACGCGTCACTAGTCAAAATCCTGAAGGGACCTATGCAGCTCTCGAACAATATGGGCTTAACCTAGTGGAACAAGCGAGGCGTGGCCGACTTGATCCCGTGATTGGCCGTGATGAGGAAATCCGCCGCGTTATTCAGACTCTATCCCGACGTACAAAAAATAATCCTGTACTGATTGGAGAGCCTGGGGTCGGCAAAACAGCTATTGTCGAAGGATTGGCTCAACGGATTGTCCGAGGAGATGTCCCCGATGCAATTAAAAATAAGCAAGTCGTCGCTCTAGACATGGGAACCTTGATCGCCGGAGCCAAATACCGAGGAGAATTTGAGGAACGTCTGAAAGCGGTGCTCAAAGAAATCAAGGATCGTGAAGATGTCATCCTATTTATTGACGAATTGCACACTGTTGTCGGAGCGGGAGCCGCTGAAGGAGCAATGGATGCCAGCAATATGCTCAAGCCAATGTTGGCCCGTGGAGAACTCAGCATGCTCGGAGCAACGACCCTCGCAGAATATCGCAAGCATATTGAGAAAGATGCTGCTCTTGAACGGCGTTTTCAACCGATCATGGTTGAAGCACCCAGTGTAGAGGATACTATCTCAATCCTGCGCGGTCTCAAGGAACGCTATGAGACACACCATGGTGTGAGAATCACGGACGGGGCGATCATTGCCGCTGCGACACTATCTGATCGATATATTAGTGACCGTTTTCTCCCAGACAAAGCGATTGACCTAATTGATGAAGCGGCAGCGCGTATGCGTATGGAAATAACCAGCGATCCTTATGAATTAGATCAGATTAAACGACGGATGATGCAATTAGAAATCGAACGGGAAGCCCTCAAAAAAGAAAAGGATGAAGCCAGCAGGGACCGTTTAACAAAAATTGAAGTAGAGTTGGCCAATCTCAAAGAAGAACGTTCCGGCTTGGATGCTCAGCTGCAGGGCGAACGTGAAGTCTTGGCCCGAATTCAACAACTCAAAGAAGAAGTTGATCGTTCACGTAACCTTATGGAGCAAGCGCAACAGCAACTAGATTATAATAAAGCAGCTGAACTGCAGTATGGAATTATTCCAAATCTGGAAAAAGAACTCAAAGCCGCAGAAGAAAAACTTCAAGCAAAGAAAAACACCTTGTTAAAACAAGAAGTGATAGAACAAGATATTGCAGAAATTGTGGCAACTTGGACTCATGTACCCGTTGCAAAACTCATGGAGAGCGAGATGGAAAAGCTCGTCCACATGGAAGATCGTATTCATGAGCGGGTTATCGGTCAAGAAGAAGCAGTTAACGCAGTTGCCGATGCTGTACGCCGGGCCCGAGCTGGTTTACAAGACCCGAATCGCCCCTTAGGCTCATTTCTCTTCTTAGGTCCGACCGGCGTCGGGAAAACTGAGCTAGCAAGGGCGTTGGCGGAATTTCTCTTCGATGATGAACAAGCTATGGTTAGAATCGATATGTCGGAGTATATGGAAAAGCATACAGTAGCACGACTTATTGGAGCACCTCCAGGTTATGTCGGCTACGAAGAGGGTGGACAGCTGACGGAAGTCGTCCGTCGTAAACCGTACAGTGTGATCCTTTTCGATGAAATTGAGAAAGCACATAGTGACGTTACGAATGTTCTCTTGCAACTCTTAGATGATGGCCGGTTAACGGATGGGCAAGGACGGATTGTAAACTTTAAAAACACAGTAGTTATTTTAACCAGTAATATTGCAAGCCCGTCCATTCAGGATCTAGCGCGACGTAGCGCGTCCCAAGAAGAAGTTCGGTCAACCATCAATGAAGAACTGCGGCATCACTTCCGGCCGGAATTCCTTAACCGCCTAGATGAAGTCATTGTCTTCCATCCTTTAGAGCGTAAGCATATTGGACGAATCGTGGAAATTCAACTTGGCCTGTTGCGTGAACGTTTAAGCGAACGCAACCTCACACTCGAATTAACAGAGCAGGCCCGTATACAATTGGCGAATGAAGGTTATGACCCTGTTTATGGAGCAAGGCCGCTCAAGCGGGTGATCCAACAACGTCTGCAGAATCCCTTGGCCCTGAAACTTCTTCAAGGTGAATTTAAGGAAGGACAACAAATTCTCGTCGATGTTGATGAGTTGGGCACTATATTGTTCACTTCTCCAAAAGATTAAGACCAACGAATTTCATTTGGCTAAGAAGAGAGCTGGGATTTTCCTACTCTCTTTTTTTCTTCAACGAATAAGACTAAGTTTTCTTTATCCTTGGCAGCACTCTAACCATAAACGTCCTGTTTGAATCATGGCCAGCGCATATGGGCAACTAAGGCAACCGCCTTCGCTAAGGCTAACAAGAAGGTAACACGCGCGAAGACAGTGACTGAAAGAGGGTTAATACGTGCGAAGACAGTGTCTTCGTGCGGGCGCCAGCCCAAGTTTTCTTTAAAAACTTGGCTAATATTCATGACTAAATGTATAATGTAAACACCTAATGTAAAAATGTAAAGTGAGGATAAAGGATGTGTCTGATAATAAACTGATCTACCTCCCCATTTGGCAAGGAAAAGAAGGGAAAGGACGATGTCAAATTTCCTTAATCCTGATGGATACTGGCAATGGGCTAAATGGGCTTTTGGTAGGAGGAGAGAAGCCCCATGTCGGTGGAGTAGTTCTGGCAATTCCTCGTCCAAGCCTTAGCGGTAAAGGTTGGAGTGCCGATGCTTACATCATGCCAGTACCCGGACATAAAGATGTCGATGTCGCTCGGAAAGTTGCCGAAACGTTGGCCCGTGAGCTTCGCTGTTCAGTGGTTGTAACCGCAGGAATCCACTCAGATCACCTCCGTCCAGAGGAATTGAATGAAATTATCTGTCATTGTGATACCCTGACTCAAACCGCCCTAGCTTCATTAAATTTGAAGGATTGACGTTATTTTTACATACTTAATCCCATTAACATGCAATTAACTACATTATTCAGAGGTGAAACTGTGCACACAAATTTACGTCATTTTATTGAAACCCTCCGCAGAGAGAAGCAAATTGTCGAAATCGAGGCTGAAGTCGATCCTTATCTAGAGTTGGCGGAAGTCCATCGCCGTGTTATTGAGGACGAAGGGCCTGCCCTCTTGTTCAAGCGAGTTAAAGGAAGCGATTTTCCAGTCATAACCAATTTATTTGGAACACGTCGGCGCGTTGATCTGGCCATCGGACCTAAACCAGAAGAAACAGTAAAGCGAGCCGTTTCGGCTTTGCATCGTTTGTTGCCGCCGAAACCTTCCGTACTTTGGCAGGAAAAGGACTGGATGATGTCCTTGGCTAAAAGTGGCCTGCGCGTAGTTCATGAGAAATACGCCCCAGTTCTCGAAATTCAAGAACGCTCTGTGGATTTAACTCGACTCCCGGTCCTCACCAGTTGGCCAGAAGATGGTGGCCCTTTTGTTACCTTACCTTTAGTTTATACTGAACACCCTGTGACAGGAGAACATAATCTTGGAATGTATCGCATTCAAATCTATGGTCAAAATCAGACGGGCATACACTGGCAGATTCATAAAGGTGGTGGATTTCACTATTATGAAGCAGAGCGTTTGGGACAGGATCTTCCTACGACTCTTTTCTTAGGAGGTCCACCGGCTTTAATTCTTTCCGCTATTGCTCCTCTGCCTGAAATGCTCCCCGAACTTATTTTCACCTCTTTCTTAATGGGAGAAAAACTTCCCCGAGTTAAGGTTTCAACTCATCCTCATGCGCTCATCGCAGAAGCAGAGTTTGCCATCTGCGGTAACGTGCCTGCTCACGTTCGTAAACCAGAAGGGCCTTTTGGAGATCATTACGGCTATTATTCACTGACGCATGATTTCCCGTTCTTTAACGTTCATACTGTTTACCATCGGCGCGATGCGATCTACCCAGCTACTGTTGTAGGAAAACCTCGTCAGGAAGATTATTTCATTGGTGAATATTTGCAGTCTTTGTTGTCACCCATGTTTCCTGTGGTCATGACTGGAGTTAAAGCACTCTGGACATATGCTGAAACCGGCTTTCATGCTCTAGCGGCTGCCATCGTCCGAGAAAGCTATCATCGTGAAGCTTTAGCGCACGCTTTCCGAATCCTAGGTGAAGGACAACTTACCTTGACGAAGTTTTTGATCTTAACCGATGCCCAACTTGATTTGCAAGATTTTAGAACTCTTTTGGAGACTGTTCTGGCTCGTTTTGAGCCGGAATCTAATCTTATAATTCTCAACGAAACGTCTATGGATACTTTGGACTATACTGGGAGACGTCTAAATCACGGCAGCAAAGCGATAATGCTTGGGTTAGGAAGCGCCAAACGTGAATTGCCGCATCATTTTGAGGGGAGTAAGCTGCCCGGCATTAAAGGAATTAAACCCTTTTGTGCAGGATGCCTGTTATTAGAGGCTAACTCATTTGATGAAGCGCCAGAGCTCGCTAAAGATGTGCTGCAGAATCTTCAAACTGATACGTTCCAGGAATGGCCTCTTGCGATTCTGGTTGATGACCTAACACTTGCCTTAGATTCAACTGGTTTCCTCTGGCAAGTCTTCACCCGTTTTGATCCTGCTTATGATATCTATGCCAAGACAGAGCTGCGCCTGCATCGCTTGGTATACCATGGTCCGATCCTAATTGATGCACGGATGAAACCGGGTTATCCAGGGGAAGTAATTCCAGACGAGGCGACTGTACAGCTAGTTGATCGGCGCTGGAAAGAATATGGAGTATCTTGATAACAGAGAATTTTTGTCATCGGACAAATGGCAAACGAATGGAGTGATGGTAAGGATGGTAGGGGAAAACTGGAGTTATCTTTGTGGTGTCACCCAGGATCTAGAGGCGGATATTATTATAGGACTTCTTAACGAGGATAGTATACCGGCAATCAAACAATATCCAGAAGCGGGAGCGTTTCTGAAAATAGCCTATGGGTTAACAACTGGCGTGGACCTCTACGTTCCCACCGAAACACGCGAAGCAGCGCTCCAATTAATCCAAGAATCGTTATCTGTCCCTATTGACAATGAGGATGAGAACGAAGAAGCGAATGTCAAAGAGGCCGAAACAATGCATGATGCATCTGTTTCGGCCTCACTTCAAACTTCCCATGTCCATCTTTGGATTATCATTTTCGCAATCCTTTTACTCGTCTTCGCATTCGTATATAATTCGCACATTTCATGGTAACTTGTCCCATCATTAAACCTGCTAATGCTTAGAAATTTATTGTAGTTGTGAATAATTTACGGTCTTTTTACACATCCTGAAAATGTTATATGAAACTAGTTTATAAAAGGAGGGATCTAAGGTGCAACTAAATGAAACGGAAATGAAGAAAATCCTAGATCAAGGAATGTTAACCCGAAGTATTATTGAAACCCAAACTGCTATGAAAAAATGCCTAATGTTCAGCGAAATGGCTCAGGACGCCTCTGTGAAAGGATTTTTTAAAGAACAAGCTAAAGGTTTAGAAGATGTAATGGGATATTTCAACAAAGGTATGGCTGAATTACAATAGAAAGGGGGCTTCGAAATGAGTCAATTTTCGGACTTAGACATGCTCTATGACTATGAAAAAGACGCATCGAGTGCTGCAATGGGATTCATGACCCTGGCTACGCGTGCACATCATGGTGATCTGAGACAGATCTACTTACGTTTAGCTAATGAAGCAACCAATGCCCATACTAAGGTCAGCAAGTTGATTAACCAAAGCGGTGGTATCGCCTAAGCTGGCGATAAGCTTTAAATAAAGGACTGGGAACAATCTGTTCCTGGTTCTTTATTATTTCCACCATCCTGAGGTCATATCACCTGTGATTTGGGTTAAGGCATAAACTGTAGATTCATTAATCCGAAAAGCTTGTTCTCTAAAACGAATAATACCTTTATTAGGGTAATATTGTAGCGCATAGTCCTCTTCCGTATGATAGTGGGAAAGTGTTCGATGTAAGGTAAAATACTGTACCTTTTGATTTTCTAAAGAAACTAAGGCTTGATCTGATGAGGAGAGGGGAGTCGCACGCTGTAGGTCGTGCATTAATTCTTGGATCTTTCCCTCATTAGTGTAGTAATAGGGGTGAAAAGGATCATCGGAATTTACCATCCCCAGCTTAGTTATCGCATGAGGATGAAGTTCTCGATTAGGGACATTGAGCGTGCCGAAAGGATCCAACCAACTTTCTTGATAGACTGAGGGACCAATAATTAAAACTGCCAAAATAATTACAACACTCAAACTAACAGATAGTTTATGTCTTTTCAATTTCAAAAGGCGCATTCGCCAGGAAAAGACATAACAAGAAAACGAATGCATTAGCATCCTCCTTCATTCAAGGGATAACCACTACTAAGACTCCCACTTTGGAAGTGGAAGTCTTAGTAGTTAGTAAGTATAAAACCCACCGAACTATTTACGCTTTTAACCATCGGTAGATTAAACGGCCATTTGACGCGAACGATATTGTACTGTTTTACGCCGAATTCGTTGAATCGCGTTGTCTAAAGACTTCGGATGGAGCCCTAAGTGCTCAGACACTTCACGTTGTTTGAATCCACGAAGAAAGTAATGTTCAAACACCAGACGCTCAAGATTAGACAGATCTTTATTTAAGTCGTTAATCATTGAGCGGGCTTCATCATTAGCGATAACCATTGATTCAGGGTCCTCAGCGTTCGGTAAAAATGATAAGAAACTTGTCTCCTCTGATTCGGAAATTAAATTGTTTAGGGAATAAGCTGCATTTAAATTGACATGTTTTTGGCGTGTATACTTACGTAAACTATCAATAAGCTTGCGCTTAATGACCATTCTTAAAAAATGGAGGAAAGGGGTGTCTAGATTTATGTCATAAGATAATATCGCTCTATAAATCGCGATTCGTCCTTCTTGTATCAGGTCTTCATAATCTGCTCTGGGCAGAAAATATTTACAAGCAATCATGCGAACTTCGGGTTCATAGTGCTGAATAATCTTATTCAATGCATCTTCATTACCTGAGCGCGCTGCTTCAAGCATAGCCATTTCTTTATCCATAGCGCTAATGTCGGAAGTCATGGCACTCAACTCCTTGTCAAAAATAATAATCACCTCTATGAGTCTAATAAAAATTATACCTTTTGACAAGGATTATTTTGTGGACGATCCACCATATCTTTCTAATTAATTTATTTTTTATTTGATAAATATAATCTTTAGAAGGATCTAAGCAAGTTTGCAGTTTCAATCGCCGTCATAGCAGCGTCAAAGCCTTTGTTTCCAGCCTTAGTTCCAGCGCGTTCGATAGCTTGTTCAATACTATCAGTGGCGATGACACCAAAAATTACAGGAACCCCAGTTTGTAAGCCAACGTGGGCAATTCCTTTACTGACCTCATTGCTGACAAGGTCAAAATGAGGAGTAGCGCCTCGAATAACAGCACCAAGGCAAATGACCGCATCATAGCGCTTAGAATCAGCCATCTTTTGAGCTACAAGGGGAATTTCAAAGGCACCTGGGACCCAGGCCAATTCTATATTGTCTTCAAGCGCTCCGTGTCGGCGGAGGGCGTCAATTGCACCACTGACTAATTTGCTCGTGATAAATTCATTAAAACGCGCAGCTATGATTCCGATCTTTAGCCCTTCGGCCATTAAATTTCCTTCATAAGTTTTCATTATTCAAACATCCTTTCTCAAGTAAGAAATAGCATTTTCAAGCTCACAAAATTCTAGCGAACTTTTGCCAAATAATGGCCCATTTTATGTTTCTTAGTGCAGAGATATTTGGAATTTTCTGGTATAGAAGGTATTTCGACAGGAACACGTTCTACTACTTGCAAACCGTATCCTTCAAGGCCTACGATTTTGCGTGGATTATTGGTCATTAAACGCACTTTGGAAATTCCAAGATCCGCCAAAATCTGGGCACCCACACCGTAATCACGTAAGTCTTCTGGAAATCCTAAGGCTAGGTTTGCTTCAACTGTGTCTTTTCCTTCTTCTTGAAGTTTATAGGCCCTTAACTTATTCAACAACCCGATCCCACGGCCTTCCTGCCGCATGTAGAGCAATACGCCTCGTCCTTCATGCTCGATTTCCTCTAAGGCTGCACTGAGTTGGTCGCCGCAGTCACAGCGCCGGGAATGGAAAACGTCCCCAGTCAAACATTCCGAGTGAACCCGGACGAGTACCGGTTCTCCATCATCAACCGTTCCTTTAACCAACGCTATGTGTTCTTCTTGATCAAGAATGCTTAAATATCCAACGGCTCGAAATTCGCCAAAACCAGTTGGAAGATTAATGCTTTCAACCTTTTCGATAAGTTTCTCAGACTGACGGCGATAACTTATTAAATCTTTAAGAGTAATTAATTTCAGATTATGCTTGGCAACAAAAAGCTGCAAATCGGGTACTCTTGCCATAGTGCCGTCTTCATTCATGATCTCGCAAATCAGGCCTGCGGGCTGAAGACCAGCAAGACGAGCCAAATCTACTGAACCTTCAGTATGCCCCGCCCGAACCAAAACTCCACCTTCGCGGGCTTGAAGAGGGAAAATATGCCCAGGACGCTGTAAGTCAGTCGGCTCACTGTGAGGATTCACTAGAACCTTGACGGTCTGTGCACGTTCAAAAGCAGAGATCCCGGTGGAACTTTCTACAGAATCAACACTTACCGTAAAGGCAGTTCCGTGAGGATCGGTGTTGTTATTGACCATCTGTTGAAGTTGTAAAGCTTGGATCCGTTCCTTAGTCAATGGAACGCAAATTAATCCTCGTCCATAAGTTGCCATGAAATTGATCGCTTCCGGGGTCGCCATTTCAGCGGCCATGACTAAATCCCCTTCGTTCTCACGATCTTCATCATCTACCATAACAACCATCTTACCTTGTCGAATATCTTCTAAGGCTTCTTCAATAGTGTTAAATGACATGTCTTTCACTCCTTTAAGATTAAGTTATTTAAGAAAATATAATTAGACAAATCCATGTTCAGCCAAAAAACCTAGAGAAAGATCTTGTTTGTCCTTGCTAATTGCTGTGTTTAAACCCATGAATCGAGCAACATATTTGCCAATGAGGTCTGTTTCAAGATTGACGCTTCCACCAATCCCCTTTAGTCCAAGTGTGGTTTCTTTAAATGTATGGGGAATCAGAGATACCGTAAAACAATCGGATTCAACATCAATGACCGTTAACGAAATGCCGTCAATGGCAATCGACCCTTTTGGCAATACAAAGGAAAGAAGAGTCGGAGAGGCCGAAATCTCGTAAACTTGGGCGATGCCCCAAGGTGTAATTCGACGAATGTTGCCTACACCATCGACATGCCCACTGACCAAATGCCCTCCTAAACGGGTTTGGAGCTGCAACGCCCGTTCTAGGTTGACATGACTCCCGCTTTTCAGCTCAGCCAGATTTGTTTTTTCTAACGTCTCAGCCATCACATCGACTGTGAAGTCACGATCACTTTGCCGTATGACTGTCAGGCAAACTCCGTTGACTGCGATGCTATCCCCAATCTGAGTTCCATGAAGGACCTTTTGCCCTTCGAGTGTAAGCTGCCCTGATTCTGGCAAGAGGCGAAGGCCTCGGACAATACCCAGTTCTTCAACAATTCCAGTAAACACCCATATCCCCTCCCTAAGGCATACAACTCAGTCTTGAGCCGTCGCCTGAGTTGATCTAAGCAATTATTTTAAACAGCCTTTTCGATTTCTTAATTCCTATTGCTGACTTCCGGCTTCTGACTTCTGACCTCGGATATATACCCAGTGACATGAAGATCGCCCGAATTTATATCAACATGGAGGTCATGAAGTTCTAAGGCATCCGCCATTTGTTGGATGTGTAAGCCCGAGAGGGGGGAAGGACCATTTCCTCCAACTAACTTAGGGGCAATGAAAAACTCAACTTTATCAACACACTGTTCTTTAATGAGTGCGCCCGCCAGTCCGCCGCCTCCCTCTAATAACACAGATGTCCAACCGCGATCAACGAGGTCACGTAACAGTTTCTCCAAGGGGACATGCCGGGGAGTGTCATACTGCCAGACTTCAACCTGTTCAAGGCTTTTGAGGTATGCTACCTTGTCTGCAGAGGCTGCCTGGGAGGTCGCAATAATGCAAGGGCTGTGTTGTGAGGCGAAAAGCACATGAGCTTTTTCTGAGATACGCAATTGTCCATCGACAATCAGTCGAACAGGGTCTCTTCCATCAGGAAGCCGGCAGGTTAGAGCAGGGTTATCCTGGATAACTGTTTCACTTCCCGCCATGATGACATCGTAGCGATCGCGTAGCTGATGGACATATTGGCGGGATTTTTCTTGACTAACCCAGCGTGAATCCCCCGTCTCAGTGGCAATTTTGCCATCTAAAGTCATCGCAGTTTTATAGACAACGAAAGGCAAGCCGGAAGCGATCACTTTAATAAAAACTTCATTTATGGTCAAGGCTTCTTGGAATAAAAGACCTATGTCTACTTTAATTCCAGCTTCACGTAAACGGTCTATGCCACGACCTGAGACAAGTGGATTCGGATCTTTCATGGCCACGACAACTCGTTTGACTTCGGCACGGATCAGCGCGTCAGCACAGGGCGGAGTTCGACCAAAATGTGAACATGGTTCCAAGGTCACATAAACCGTAGCACCATGTGCCTGATCTCCAGCAGCTGCCAGAGCATGAACTTCCGCGTGAGGAGTTCCAGCCTTAAGGTGATACCCTTCTCCGACGACCTGATTATCTTTAACGATAACACACCCCACGAGAGGATTAGGGCTGGTTCTACCTATTGCCTTGACCGCTAACTCAAGTGCTCTTCTCATAAACTTTTCATCTTCAGGAGCAGAAGAACTTGATGCATTCATACAAAAACCCTTTCTTAGTTTAGGACTTAGTGTCTCCCAAAAACCATAAAAATAGGTAATAAAAAACACCTGAATCTTTCTCCAGGTGTTGGGTCACAAAGTCACAACTCAAATAAAGCGCGAATACGCTTAATCTTAGCTGTTCCTCTTCTCATCCAGACTTTACTGTCGGCCCCGGAATGTCACCGGGTCTGCCAAAAGGCTCGCGGGCTTTACCGCCGGTAGGGAATTACACCCAACCCCAGAGGAGTATTACGATATTTGAAATTATTATCAGTTTACTCTAGGTTGTTAATTTTTGCAACCCTATAATTTACTATGTAAAGCGAAAAACTCTTCCCGCAATAAACCCATGAGAATTGCATCGTGATAAGTTCCTAACACAAAACGTGCTTCACGCTGACGCCCTTCAATTTTAAACCCCACTTTTTCGTACGCTTTAATGGCCCGGAGATTTTCATCCCAGGTATCCAGCGAAATCCGGTGGAAATTCCATTGGTTAAAAAGAAAGCGTACAAAAGTGATTAATGCATCTGAGCCGTATCCTTTACCCCAATAGGATTTATTTCCAATGACGACATAGAGAGTAGCTGATCGACCAGGGATATTAACTTCCTTAAAGCCAGTTGTTCCGATAAGCAGTTTGTTTTCATCTAAAATAGCATATCGGTAAGTGTCGGGTGCCCCATCGAGAAACTTCTCCGCAATTTGATCTTTGGTCTGGAGTGTATTTAGGGGCCAAGCCCCACTAGACCATAAATTAACCTCTTGATCATTATACCATTGGTATAAAAGGTCAATATCATCTTCTTCAATGGGCCGAATCCATGTTTTTTGACCTTTTAACATTACATAGGGCTCCTTATAATTATTATTTTACTCAACAATTTAATATTTTATCATTTGTTTAAGGCAAAAATCAATATTTAAACTTTTTTACAGTCAAACTAAAGATTTGTAACGATTCTAGTATTCAATATGCATCAGAGAATGATCCGTGATATCATGGAATTCATCTAAGTCCAATTAAGAAAGGAACTTAAAAGTGAAGACCTATGATAATTATACCGTGGCCGCTGAACATGAGGGCTTAACAGTTGAAACCTATCTCAAGCAAATAGTCCAGTGCCCCGGACGTAGGATCCAAAAGTTAACAC
>NZ_AGAF01000022.1 GCF_000224515.1 Desulfosporosinus sp. OT
TTCCCATTTTTCTTAGGGATATATACTCTTCTTGCTGGTCTTAGCCTGATATATTTAATGTTATATTCTTTCAGGCGGTCATACAGCTTTATCCTGTCCCCTGATGTGAGTACGATTTGACCATCAATACCAGCAGTCTTTTTGCCCTTGTTTATTTGAGTAATCCTCTTAATTGACAAGAGTAGGTTAGCTTTGCTCCTAATCATTAGCCTTTGGAGTTTCCTGACTTTTCTTTTCTGCCCCAACTGTTCGGCACGAAAAATCCGTTGGCGAAGTTTCTTCACATATTCATTTATCTTTTTCCAGTCAAGTATTTCCCAGTCCTGAACACGTGGAGAAACAGCCGACATATTAAATTTATTAATAGTTTGCAAAACTTGTTTCCCCTTAAAGATTCTTCTTTACGTTTTCTTTCGTGTTGATGACCATGTGGAAGTCTGCCCTCTTTCGAGTAGGTTATGAGACCCTATCCAGCGGGTTATTGTTTCCCCTGGACTTTCGTCCTGCTGGCATTCGCTTTCTCCACAATCCCTTACCCTCTGGTATTGGGGTTCTCTTACGATTACCCTACCTCTTACAAGGAACACAAAGGGCTTATCAAGTTCCACTAACATTAGATGCAAATGGGGTAAGCATCCTTCTATACTCCGATGGATATGTGGGTTACTGCACGATTGCAATGCGATTCAATCTTTCCCATCC
>NZ_AGAF01000021.1 GCF_000224515.1 Desulfosporosinus sp. OT
GGGATATCAAAACGTAAATCAAATAGCAAATAAGCAACAACTAACAACCTCAATACATATCATAAGTTGTTGGATGGTAATTGTCAACCCAAATTCTTGGAATTATGGCTTTCGCTTAGCAATAGTTTCTGAAAACCCTAATTCTATTGAGAGAGTTTACTGTTTTTCCCTAAGCTTATCAGAAGGGTATGGCGAGAATATCAAGATACAGAATTGACCTTATGTTATAAAATATGGTATAGTTCTATATGTAACAACTTAATATATAACTATAAGTTGTCAGATACATAGTGTTTGTTTTCGTTACATTCACTCATCGGGAGGTGGTTTAATTGTTTGTTATGGAGTCTTCAAGTTATGTAGTGTAAAAATACTTTTAGGTTCAGAGGAGGTAGAAAAGGTTAATGAAAAAGTTTAATGTACTTATCCTTGTCACCATAATTTTGCTGGTAGCGACCGGCTGTAGTGCATCAAAGAGTAATTCTGTCACAGCAACAACAAATAGTAATTCTAACGCCACAACAACCTTGGACCAGATTAAAGCTGATGGAAAGTTGACCTATGCCATGAGTGGACAGTACCCACCCTTTAATTATTTTAATGAGCAGAACCAACTTACTGGATTTGATGTGGAAATAGGTCAGGAGATTGCCAAGAGAATTGGTGTGAAACCAGCACCCATCGCTACCGAATGGGATGGACTCATCGCTGGGTTAAAAGCTAGCAAATTTGATCTGATCTTAGGAAGTATGGCTATTACGGATGAGAGACTGAAGGAAGTCTATTTTAGTACCCCTTATTATCGCTCGGGAGCCCAAGTAATTGTTTCCACTGACTCGAACATCAGCGGAGGGGATGATCTTAAAGACAAAACGGTTGGGGTTGTTCTGGGTACAACATTTGAAACGAAAGCACGAGAATTGGGGGCAACTGTAAAGACGTATAAAGGTGACCCTGATGCCTTTAATGATATGGTCAATGGCCGACTTGATGCCGTGGTTACTGATAAAATTGTCGGTTTAAATGCAATTAAGAAGAATAATTACCCCTTTAAACTGGCTGGTAATTTGCTTTATGAGGAGAAGATGGGGATCGCCATTCGTAAAGACAGTCCAAAATTACTGGAAGCCGTGAACAACGCTTTAGCCAAAATGATGGAAGACGGAACCTATAAAAAAATTAGCGAAAAATATTTCAGTGCAGATATTCGTTAACCAAAACAAATTAGCAAAGGGGTGTAGCTCTGATCAGACTGGAGGAGAATTACTTTGAATCTTGACTTTAGTAAAATCATTAAATATCTGCCTTATCTGTTGCAGGGGGCAGGTTTAACCATAGAACTTGCCATACTAGGAATTGCATTGGGCATCTTTATAGGTCTGGTCGCAGCTCTCCTGAAGATATCTCACACACCTCTACGGTTTATTGCTCATTTTTACATTTGGCTGGTCCGGGGAACTCCTTTGCTTGTTCAGCTATTTCTTATCTATTTCGGTTTACCACAGCTGGGCATTACCTTGGATGCTTTTCCTTCTTCTGTACTGGGACTGGGAATTAACAGCGGGGCGTATCTCGCCGAAGTATTTAGGGGAGGAATTGAAGCTATTCCCGTAGGGCAAACCGAAGCTTCTCTATCTCTTGGTATGGGGAAGTTCTTATCCATGCGTAGGATTATTTTCCCTCAAGCTTTGCGGATTTCGTTGCCGGCATTAGGCAATCAGTTTATCATCACTCTGAAAGATTCCTCGCTTTGTTCCGTCATAACAATGTCGGAGCTCCTGCAAACTTCTCAACGCTTTGCCAGTGTGACATTTGCCTCTATGGAATTCTACACGGCCGCCGCTGCATTTTATTTACTGATGACTACTGTGTTATCCGCTGTTTTAAGCAGTCTTGAATGGCGATTATCCACAGAAAATCGGACAAAGGGGTGCTGATCATGGAATTAGCTTACAAACCGGAAAAATCGATGATCGATGTCAATGGTCTAATCAAAGACTTTGGCAAGACACGTGTAATTGACGGGATCAATGCGACAGTATCCTCAGGCGAGGTCGTAGTACTGATCGGAGCAAGTGGTTCCGGAAAGAGCACTTTTTTGCGCTGTTTAAATGGACTGGAGACTATGACCGCTGGCGAAATCCTGATAGACAGAATGCCACTGGAAAGGAACTCAAGCAGTCTTAAGCAGATTCGGCGCCAGGTGGGAATGGTATTCCAGCAGTTCAATCTTTTCCCACACTTGACCGTGTTGGAGAATATTATCGAAGCCCCGATTCATGTACTTAAACAGGAAAAGGGCGCAGCAATTAAAGTTGCCCAGGATTTGCTCTCCAAGGTTGGCCTTTCCAATAAACAGGACTGCTATCCAGCAACGTTATCGGGAGGTCAAGGGCAAAGAGTAGCCATTGCTAGGGCGCTGGCAATGCAACCTAAAATCATGCTCTTTGATGAGCCAACATCAGCGCTTGATCCTGAGCTGGTTGGGGAAGTTCTCACTGTTATGAAACAGTTGGCTGAAGACGGTATGACCATGATTGTAGTAACCCATGAAATGGGCTTCGCCAGGGAAGTTGCTGATAGGGTGATCTTCATGGACAAAGGCCGTATTGTCGAAGAAGGCTCACCTTTTCAGATTTTTGGTAAACCACAGGAAAAACGAACCAAGGCCTTCCTCAGCAGGTTAAGTCATTAATTAGCTGTTAGAAACAGCTAATATTGCCCAGTAGAATGTTCGTAAAAAGCCGGAATTGTAGAGCAGTGTTTTTGCTTATGGCCAACTTTCCTTTAATGTTCTTGTGGAATATATTACCATTATGAACACACTAAAGGAGTTGCTGAAATGAGCGAGAAAAAATGCGAGTGCAAATGCAAAAGTAAATCTAGCTCTAAAGAATTGCCCGTCCTGATCGGGGGCATTGTGGTATACGAATTGGCGATCATCATTGGTTTATTAGTGCTAATCTTCCTTGATTGTGATGCTCCATGTGAAAAACCGCAGACCAGTACTTTTGAATCTGAGGAAACTTTTCCAACCGAAGAGTAGTAAAATGAACCCCCGCATCACGGTCTATGTGATGCGGGGGTTCATTTAGAGTTTAGTTTAACAGGTAAGAGTTGTTGCTCAAATTGTGGAAGTAGTTGTAGTGCTTTCTGCAGGAATATTCAAATCAGTGCTAATTTGCTGAAGGTCAGTCAATACTTTTTGCATAGCGGTAATTTTGGCTTGGATGTCAGTTTGGAGTTTCTGCAAATCCGCGGTGATTCCTTCGACATTGTTTGCCTGGCGATCAGTATAATATTGCTGCCAATCAGTTAGACATATTTTCTTAGCATTTGTAATCGCTGTGATGTCATCTTGCATTGAAATCATATCGTTAAGAGCTGCAGAAAGAGCGGTATAGTTTTTGGCCTGTTTGTCAGATTTCACTTGTTGTCGAACTTGGCTTTTTATAGAACGGAGCTGTTCGCGGATCTGGACCTCTTGTTTTTGAAGTTCGCGAATAGGTTCCATATATTGCTGGTACTGCTGTCGATTTTGATGACGCTCTTGAGCTTTCGTTGCCTTGTCTGTGGCGGAAGATTGAGTGGTCGGTGCTTGACTTGTATTCAAATCAGACGTGTTGTCGTCAGCAAGTACTGGAATGCTTAAACTAAGTACCAAAGTTAATGTCGCTGCCAAAGTTAATAATTTTTTCAAGGTAAACCCTCCTCGTAATTCAGGTTAATTTAGAGCTGTCGTAAGGCGTTGACGAGAGAATATAAAGCATTGTCCAAGATAGGTACTATTACCGGGTTGCTTAGCTTTAAGTCTGTAAATTAGGTTATAATAATAATTTTTCTCCTTTCATTTTCGTTTGCGATTTATTTTGTCTGACCATGGTTTGATTATAAGATTTCTCTGTAAAACAAAAACAGCTTTATTGTGAACGGAATGTAAACATTTATTGTTCCTTTGACTGTTATTGTTTAAAGGAACTTACGCCTAGCCAAAAAGGAAGAACAAGATATGCTTGCCGAATTTGGCAAAGAGTATGGAGAGTACATGAAATCGACAAAAATGCTAATCTCTTTGATTGTGTGATAAGAGAATTTCAACGCCCCCAATGCTGTCGGTGCGTTGGGGGCGTTTTATTACAAATTTCCTAAACTGTTGTCAAGTGAATCTAAAGTTTTGTCCAAAGAATTAAGTTGTTGGTCAATCTTCTGGTCGATTTCGGCTTGACCTTGAGCTGACCTACTGTTAATAATTGGAGCTTGCGCTTGTTTCTGTGCAGTACTGCTATTCGAGGACGGCAGTTTTGAGGTGCCTTGCTGATTAGAAGACTGGGCAACGGATGGATTCATAGTTTGGTTTGAGTTGGAAACGTTACCTTTAGTTCCACAGCCCGCAAGTATAACAACGAGGAACACAACCATTCCTACATAAATTAGACGTTTGATTCTAATCACTCCCTTACGTATTGTTGTTACAACGCTGCTGCCTCATTTAAATCCGCAATTATCCCTTGAAGGTCTTTAATTCTTGAATTTTGAATAGCGATAATACTGTTTAAAGAATTTTTGACTTCATCAAAATTCTTTTCCCGCTTAGCAACTCTTAAGTCGAGTGTTTCCTTTTGAATTTCGCCTATAGTACCTGCCAGAGATTGTTTATCTTGTTGGATAACTTTCAATTCCTCTTTAAGCGATTCGATTTGTTCTGGAGTCAAGTTGTCCTTGTTTTTAATATATTGTTTAATGTTGCTCTTGGCCTTATTATAGGCCTCTCTAGCTTCCGCTTTTAGGCTGAGAATTTGGGTGCGGTTAGTGCGTATCTCTTCCTGTAAAGGGGCTATTTCTGCAAGTTTAGCTCTATTTTCCGTCACAGTCTGTGAAACCCTACTTTTGACATTAGAAAGTGTTGATGCCTGAGCGAAGGCAATATTTCCGGTAAGTAATACCGTGGATAATAAAATGACCGAAACAATTTTCTTCACAATGAACCCTCCTTATTATTGATTCAAATCAAGATCCGCATCTTGAGCATCTTCAAGTTTATTAATGTTGCTGAACAGGGAGTCTAATTCTTTGTCAACTTGGTTAAGTAATTCTGCTTTTTCAGTGCTGGACATAATGTTTTCGGATTTGGCAACGATTGCGCCACTCCCGGGTGTTTGAGTTGAAGTTGAGGTATCAGTGGATTTTGCAGTCGAATCTTTAGCATTCTTACCAGCTTGTGATGCAGTATTTTGACTCGTTTCATTTTGCTTTGAGGCTGGGTTACCATTTCCGCATCCGGTAAGAACCAGTGTTAAAATAAGAATCAAGCCAACAAATAGTTTCTTCAATTAAATACTCCTTTCATTTTTGTTTTCAGCATGCTCGCGTTTTTGACTATGATTTGATTATAAGATTTCTCTGTAAAACAAAAACCTCATTATTGTGAACTGAATGTAAACATTATTTTTCGGGCAGCTCGAAGATTATTTCAGTTCCTGTTCCTACTTCGCTCACTGCCCAAATTTTCCCCTCATGAAGTTCAATTAGGCTTTTGGCAATATTTAGTCCAAGGCCTGTACCACCAGGTGATGATCGTGATTTATCGACTCGGTAAAATTTCTCAAAGATCAAGGGCAAGTCTTCGGGAGAAATCCCTATTCCTGTATCTCTAATCCTAAACTCTGTTATGGTTGATTTGCTTGTTACTTCGACCCATATTGCTCCTCCATTTTCGGTATATTTAACTGCATTGTCAATAATATTTATTAATATTTGCTTGAGTTTATCTATATCGGCATATACCGTGACGGCATGATCACATTCCAGAGTTAAACCAATGGATTTATTGTTCATAAAAACCCTGGTGCTGTTAATCACGGAGTCGAGAATGTCCTTAACAAGGTGTTTTTCTCGAAACAGCTTTATACTGCCTGACTGAATTTTGGCCAACTGGAGGATATCACTGGTCAACTTGGTCAGGCGTACGGTTTCATCTTTAATGATCGTTAGATATTTTTTATAGTCAGCGGGTTGAACAATACCGTCCAACATTCCGCTCACAAAACCATTGATTGATGTTAAAGGAGTCCTCATATCGTGGGAAACGCTGGCGATAAACTCACTGCGCATTTTTTCGGTACTGGCTAACTGATGCTTCATGTAGTTGAACGATTTGGCGAGTTTTGCAATCTCATCTTTTGTACTCACAACCAGGTCTTCAGAGGGTTCCCCTGAAGCTAGTTTGCCAGCGGCCATTTCTATTTGTTTAATGGGCTTAGATATCCTTTGCGAATTAAGATAGATCACGAGAGCACTTATTATAATGAAGATAAAGGCCATAATCCAAATAATAAGATTAAGTTTAGCTAAGTTGCCATTGATCTGGCTGATCGGTGAAAATAACAGGATTGCTCCTGAAATACCTGAATTTGTTTTCCAGGGGATTCCTGAAAAGACCACATACATGTCGAACTTCTCGGAATATTGCTTTTTGCGAAAAACCTTCTCTCCGTCCAAGATCTTTTGTAAATCACTCAGCAAGTAGCTTTCTTGAAGATCTTCATCCATTTGAAGGCTTTTGGGGTATTGAAGAGCTTTCTTATCGATTCTTAGGGCATAGATCGTCGAGTCTGAAATATAGCCCATCGAATCAAGCGAAGTTTTAAGTTCCTTTTGAGAGATCTCTTCATTCTCCAGCTTATTTAAGAGTTCATTGACGTAATAGCCTGCTTTTTCAAGTTCCTTCTGCTTTTGATCGAAAACATACCAGTTATAGACCATGCTGATCAATAACGACAAAACAGCAATTACAGAGATGATAATAGCCAGATAAGTTACAAGAAGTTTTCTAAAAATACTTTTAAACATCATTTTACCTCAAGTTTATAGCCTACACCACGGAGGGTTTTTATGCTCCATGATGGATTTTTGTCCCCAAAATTTTCTCTTAATCGTTTAATATGGACATCAACTGTTCGCGTATCCACTATAACATCGTAGTTCCAAACTTTTTCGAGCAGTTGATCTCTGGAAAAAACAATATTCTTGTTGTTTAGCAGAAAATAAAAAAGTTGGACTTCTTTAGGCTTTAAATCAATAAGCTGATCTCCTTGCCACACCTCATATTTGTGAATATCTACTATAATATCTCCTAACTTAAGAATCCCTTCGACTCGTTCCGGATCTGCCTTGTTCTCTTTGAGGCGGGCCTTTATCCGAGCTATGACTTCTTTGGGTTCAAATGGCTTAACGATATAGTCATCGGCCCCGATGTCAAAACCTTGTATTTTGTCTTCGAGCATATCCCGTGCTGTCAGCATAATGATGGGTATCGCGCTTGTACACCGGATGATCCTGCACACTTCCCATCCATTAATGACTGGCAACATGATGTCAAGCAAGATCAGATCGACTTTTTGTTCTTTGAGGATGCTAAGTGCCGAACTGCCATCATGGCAAAAAAGAAGCCTAAAGCCGGCATTAGTCAGGTAAAGATTTAATAGTTCGCAAATGTTTCTATCATCATCGACGACCAAGATAATTTTGTCTTTCAATTAGTTTACCTCCGATAAGATGTAATAATTACATCTTATCCTATTTGAGCTTGAACGATAAGAGGGAAGTGGAACGAACATTTGTCTCTAAATGGAGCGGGAATTGAAGTGAATTTAGGCACCTCTCAAAAAACCAGCAAACTTAAACACGCCTTCTTAATGTTTAAAATACGTTGGGAAGGTTATTTCAGTTTTCATTTTTCATTTAATGATAACTAAAGCCACGGCAAAAAGTAAATCAAGTTGGTTTAATCATTTAGAGTGCTATATTATCATCCCACAGCCGTGATTGCCGATTCTGGTGGACTTAATTCCACCACTCGAATGACCTGGGATGCAGCAGACCACCTAAGAACCATGACCACACCGCTTAATAACACCTACACCTATGAATATGATCCTTTGGGGAACAGACACAGACTATGAATACTATTACAACCGTCTGGCTTCTTGTTGGTACTATTATATTAAATGCTATAACTTTAGTTATACACTATGGCAAAACAGCTAAGTGACTGATAAATTCAAACTTAGCAGTGAAATTTAAGAGTATGGAGGTGGTCTGATGGCAAAGCATGAATTCGGAATCTTTGAAATAGATCCCGCACCTGAAACATCATATGATACTTATGAGCCTGAAAAATATAACTGTATTGCAGTCGATGATGATTATATTGAGCCGCTGCTCGGGAAATTGAGCACGCTCGATACATATTTTCACAGTGTTTCGCGCCCAGACAAAGGACTCGCATATACCGGAATAACTATAATACCACCACCATCGCTGTCCAAATTTAAGAAAATTATTGATTCAACCGACCTGACAGAACTGCAAGTCCTTTCTAAAAAGATAGACAAAGCGATACAGAAGCACAAATCTATGATCCATTACGGAATATAACTGATTCCTAAAAATCAGCGGGAACGACAATATATGACAGTCCATTAGTGTGTTTCGCCGAGTACTCGGGCAAAAATGAGCGGCCTGTTTAATCATATACGTATATGTCTATTGCTTCTGGCAGAGATGACAAGATTCCCTGCCGGTCCCATTTTGAAAGGCGCCTTTCAAAATGGGACCGGCATTTTAGATGATAATTATTTTTGGTTAGTACTTATGTCGAGAACCCCTTGAAAGAGAGGTTTCTGCAAAGGAACTCAAAAAACAGGGTAAGTTTATTCAGTCTTCATATTTTGACATATTAAAAAGCACTCAAACTTAAGTGCTTGTATGTTATAATTTATTAGTAACAGAAAAGGCTTGCAGGGCGGTCGGCATTCCTCCGAAGGGAGGTGATGCCATGGAAGTATACCAGACTTTGATGCTGATGATTTCATTTGCAACATTGGTGATTTTAATACTTTCATTCCATAAACGGAAATAGACTTGACGTTGAAGCGTTTATTAATGTCGTTCAGAGCTTGTTCGACAGCCATTTTTTTGCAGAAGGCACGGGGAAAGCATTTTGTAGAAAGAAATATGTTGGATTTTCTGGCTCCCACTGGCGGCGTTTGGTTTGGTAGGCATTCTATTTGTCACTGGGGGCATATTTTTTATAAATAGCAGAGGCTGTCCTTCCGCGAGGTACAAGGTATGTTGTTTAAGCCTGCCAGGAAATGGGCTTTGTTAACTGGTGCTTTTATCGGAATTGTTGTGCTAAAGGAGAGTGTAAGATTTGTCAAAGTTTTTCCATCGCTGCAATAGTGATCGGAGTATTGCTAATTAAAATAGGATGATCGCATAATTAATAATCGTTTTGTGTTGTGTTCTAAGTCTTCGAGTAGTGAAGACCTGTAATCCAACAATCTGTTTTAGATGCCCCTACAACTCAAATTCGGAATCGATTCCGAATTTGAACTGCCATGGCTGGGTTTTTATCCATAAGAGCGGCCCTTGGGCCGCAAAATCAACTGCCCTTGGCAGTCCGTGCATTTTCCCCTCTGGCGGGCTTTAAGACAGGGGCGGATCATACAAATCGGCTGTTGTTGTATCCGTTATTTTTATATCTCTTTTGCCGATCAATTCGCCGCCGGTGGTGAGAAACATATTTTTGGCAATAATCAGTTCCATAGCGGCCTCAGCTTCCGCGGCGGTCAGATCTTCCCGCGGTGCCGGCAGCGTAAGGGTAAATGTAGGTCCTCATCGGACACGTCCATCTTCAGCCCGGAAAAGCTTTTTTGCCGGAAAACCGGGGAACCGTTGACCATACCGATCTGATAGCGGACAACCATCTCGGTTTCCACCCCTGACGAAATGATAGCCATTGATAATTCCCCCTTATTCTGGATTTTGACTGGCCAAGCCTTGGTCTGTCTTTTTATCTTATGCATCTTGTCCCGCTCGCGGAGCTGAAAAAGCTGTTCCCGCCCGCAAAGGTGGAGTATGTTGAAAAGCAACCTACCTTGGAGGAGATATTCCTCGCCATCATCGGTAAAAAGGGGGAAAAGTAAATGGGAGCGATAAAGAAACATTTTTTCAGCGATATGAGCATTATGCTTGGACGTTCCATGCGCCATATTTTTCGCAGTATGGATACCATCATCACGGTCACTCTCATGCCTATTGCCTTTATGCTGCTTTTCGTCTATGTGTTCGGCGGCGCAATCCAAACCGGCACGGATAACTATGTGAATTACCTGTTGCCCGGCATCCTGCTGATTGCGATTGCCAGCGGTATTTCCTATACGGCTTACCGCCTGTTTATAGATATGCAACGGGGCATATTCGAGCGGTTCCACTCCATGCCGATCGCCCGTTCCACCGTGCTGTGGGGGCACGTGCTGACCTCGCTGGTATCCAACGCTATTTCGGTTGTCATCATTATTCTTGTTGCCTTGATTATTGGCTTTCGCTCGTCTGCAGGGGTAATGTCATGGCTCGCTGTAGCTGGTATACTCGCGCTGTTTACGCTGGCCTTGACCTGGATCGCAGCGATTGCCGGGCTGTCCGCAAAATCGGTGGACGGTGCAAGCGCATTTGCTTATCCGATTCTCTTCCTGCCGTTTATCAGCTCAGCTTTTGTGCCAACCAAATCGATGCCATCGGGCGTTCGCGCCTTTGCTGAAAACCAGCCGGTGACCTCGATAGTGGAGGCCATCCGTGCGCTACTGTCAGGTCAGCCGGTAGGCAATGACATATGGGTTGCTCTTGCATGGTGTTTGGTCATTCTTGTTGTTGCCTATGTATTTGCAATGCTGGCTTATAAACGTAAAACAGCATGAAACATTAGTCTACCTATAATTAAATCTAATTTTATTCCATGAACTCCAAGCTTCTCACCAAGGAACAAAAAGTATACCATTAATCCCCATATTTGCACCCCCTCAAAAAATGCCCCCCCTTTATAAAGAAAAATTATTCCTTTCGTTAAAACGATTCCTATTTTGCCACATAGATAGCATTCTTTACCAGGACTTTTGTTCTGGTAATTTTGTTTTTTATAAATGGCGGTAGTATCTATTTCAATCAAAATCTAGATGTGCAACCCTAGTGTTGTGGCCAAGGCTAATATAAAATTGTAAATTACACTTGATCTTTCTCGATACTATACCCCCGGAGCGTTGCTCGGGAGTTTAGCACAAGAAGAGAGTTCCAATCTTTCTCAGATAACTAAGATGGGATTAGTTACAGGTTCCAAGAGGGTAAGGTTCACTAACAGATTACTTAAATATATTCCGAAAGGTTCTCTTATACAAGGATATATACTCAGCCGTCTGAGTAGGATAAAGCGAATGCCGTGGTGAGACTGTCGTTAAGTCCATAAAAAGGTGTATTTCGTTCCAGCAAAAATTTGCATCGGATATACTTTGTTAATTAAGGACTGAAATGAAGAATATGTTTCCATGGACGGTGCACGTTGAGACCGTGGTAAGTTTAAGAAAACAGACACTCTGAAAGTCGCTTGTGGTGCGGGTTGTGGGGTTTGAGAATTTTCGGAATAAAATATACCCTAGAAAATGGACAGTAGTGGTTTTGAAAACCCTTAGTTTTGGACAGGTGGATTTTTGAAACCCTTAACCTCGGACAAATAGCGGTTTTGATTCCAGTTCAGACAGGTATTACAATAAAACTGGACTGAATTGGAGGAATGCCGTATGGCTAACAAGAAATTTACTAAAGAAGAAATGAATCATCTCCGAGCAAGTCCTTATGTTTTGGATGTAAGTCCTAGTATTGTGCATTTCTCAGCCAAATTTAAGGAACTGTTTTGGAATTCAATACAAGAAGGAAAGGAGCCGAGAGATATTGTTATCGAGCTCGGCATCGATCCGGATATTCTTGGCGAATATCGTGTAAATGGATTGAAGGGTGATCCGAAATGAAGTCCGAGCGGGAAAAGGGTTCAGAGACTTAAAAACATACGGGTCATATCTCAAAGACTACACAGATCCAGAAGCAAAAGTAAAATACCTTGAGCAGCAACTGGCATATAAAGATCAGGAAATAGAATATCGCTTATTTGGACACATGGAGTTATAATACGCAGTTGGTTTTAGCCAAAGATGACAGATCTACATTTATTTCAACTTATGATATGTTCAAAAACAATTTGAACCGGTTTATATCCAACGATAAGATACACCCAAATTCCACTGGATATCAGACAATTGCATATTTAATCAGCAAAGCGGTTGAAAACACTTTGCAGTGAACCGTAAAATTTCAGTTGTCCATTTTTACGCTAAAAAGGGGCTAGATCCTCTCGGATTCTGTCCCTTTTTAGTCAATCTCGGTTATTTAATAAAATAAATTCGGACTCTCAAATCTTTAATTTAAAAGGTATTTCATGAAGATGATTTTTTGCCTCATCGGATTGCTGCATAACTTTCCATATATGAAACCCGTGGATGTGAATAACATTAATATAAAAAGGCAACTGCCATGTCTATTAAAGGAACAGATAAAATCAGTCATTCGGGTACACCTTTCTTTTCGCAATCAGGCAACTATTACTGGTTAATTAATTCTGGTTCGAAAAATCTGGTTGTTAAAGGTTAATCTATTTTAGGTTGATGTTTCTACTCTAATGCATAACTTGTTTTTGCTTTGTGAGTTGTATAAATTACAAAAGCTATCAATATCGTCACAAGAATTACGGAAGACCCAATAGTTCCGGAATTAAGTCCGCCCTTTTGATGTGATTTCGTAAGAAAGTCTCCCATTATCGCACCAAATGGGCGAGTTAATACGAATGCAACCCAAAATAAGAAGACACGAGAAATTCTCGTAAAATATGTTGCCATGATGACGGCCAATAACAATCCGCCAATGAGAACAGCTCCTCTTGCAAATCCAAGACCAGAACTGTCAGCCAGAAAATCACCTAGGGCTGTTCCTAACGTATTTGAAAAAAGGATCGCTGTCCAATATAAGAATTCAACCCTAAATGTATTTATTTTATCAACTGAAAGCGAAAAACCACTAAAACGCCAAATACCAAAAATGCTCAATAATATTGCAATCAGGATGATAGAACCTTTAGCATAGCCTAAGCCTAGGGAACGATCCATGTAATCAGACATGGTTGTCCCGGCTGTACTCGTTGAAAGAATAACAAGCCAATAAAGCCACGGGTGGTACCTGCTAGAAGAAAGCTGAGAGATAACCGTGATAATAAAGAAACCAATCAAAATTAGTGAGCTAAAAGCGTAGCCGACATTAATGGTTTGAGAAAGTAAGTCACCACCGGTCTCCCCTAATGTGGTAGCACAGATTTTCATGATCCAAAAGTAAAGAGTAATTTCTGGTATTTTCTTCATATAAAATCCTTTCGAGATATATATTTCATTTTTGTAATGTCAAAAAATGATAAAATATTATTCCCGTTTTTCATAAGTTTATGTAGTTAATTGAGCTGGCCTTAGTTAATACATTTCAATAAAATGCTTATCCCCTAATACCAGATATGGCATTAGGGGATATCTTTTCACTATCTTATCGATTATGTTTTGTTCAGTGGCTTGCTGCTTTGTCTTTCTTATATGGTACCAGGTAGAGATTAATAATACGAGTGTGAAAAAGGTAACACTTGCTTCTTTCGTGACTAAGAATTCCGAGGTTTACCCCTCTTCAAAAGTGGTTGTAGTTCTAAAACTTATAAAAGGATTAGTCTGACTTTGAACGACGAATCTTTTCCAAAAGTTGATGTTTAAATATCCAATACCCAAATAAGACCAAAATTAAGATACCTGCAAGCAAATCGAGACGATGGAACAAGGGTTTTAGGGTGTTCCAATTTTCCCCTAACTTCTGACCCACAAAAATAAGCATCAAGCACCAGGGCAGAGCACCGGCAACTGTATAAATGGCCATTTTTATTGGCTTCATCTTAGCAATTCCGGCGGGCAGTGAGATGAACGTTCGGATGATCGGCAAAAGCCTGCCAATAAAGACTGTCAGCTCACCATGATGCTCAAAGGTTCGTTCTGTCCAGGATAACTCCTTTTCGTTAATAAATAAATACCTGCCGAAACGTTTTATGAAAGGACGTCCCCCCCATAGCCCAACGTAATAGGCAACTAAAGCGCCAAATAAATTACCCAAGGTTGCTGCAATGGTCGCTTGCCAGAGACTAAAGCGGCCTAGAAAGACCATATAGCCTGTAAAAGGAAGGATAATTTCACTTGGCAAGGGAATACAGGCACTTTCAATCGCCATAGCGAGAAAGACACCAACATAACCTAGGCTTGAAATGACATAAATAACAAATTGTGCAAGCTGAGTTAGAATTGTCTCCATGACAAAATAGTAATCCTCCTTCAAAGCTTTCAACTTGTTAATAGATGTCCTAAGTAATTATAAAATACAAATCTTAAATTAAACTTAGAATATTATTGGTAGCTTATGGAATTAAATAGGATTTCTAATCTTATTCTAATCTTATTCTAATCTAGTTCTAAGATAAAGTGTATATTATTGTTTTCGGAAACAAATATAAAAGGAGATGCTAAATGGAAACGATTAAAGCGAATGAAACAAATAGTATGTTAAGCAAAGTACCTCAAGTAACAATTTTCTTCTGGATAATCAAAATATTATGCACCACTGTAGGTGAAACATTTTCGGATTTCTTAAGTGTCAACATTGGCTTAGGTTTAACCCTCACAACAATTATAATGGGAATAGCATTTGTCATAGTATTGTATCTTCAATTTAAAACTACGAAATATGTATCCGGAATTTATTGGGTAACAGTAGTACTTATAAGCGTATTCGGAACATTAGTTACTGATAATCTGACCGACGGGATCGGGGTACCTCTTGAGTTAAGCACATTAGTTTTCAGTGTGCTATTAGGATTAACTTTTCTCTTTTGGTATCTAAGTGAAAAAACCCTATCTATCCACTCAATTTATACAAGAAAAAGAGAAACTTTCTATTGGCTCACTATTCTATTTACCTTCGCTCTCGGTACAGCGGTCGGCGACTTGTATTCAGAACAACTTGGTCTTGGTTATCTTCACACAGGAATAGCAGTCGCTGTCATAATAGCTTGTTCTTTTTTAGCATGGAAATTGCTAAACTTAGATTCAGTATTGTCATTTTGGGTTGCGTATATTTTTACTCGCCCCCTTGGAGCATCACTCGGAGATTTTCTGTCTCAACCTAAAGAATATGGTGGATTAGGTTTTGGTACCACTGTTACCAGTGTGATCTTTCTTGTACCTATCTTAGCGATAATAGTTTATCTTGCTGTTACAAAATGTGATACGAGCCCCAAAATTGAAACAGTATCACCAAAGCAAACAAGCGAAGATAAGAAAAAGGTTTTATTACAAACCATAACAGTATTGTGTACTTTCTTAATTGTTGGCATAGGTGGGTATGTCTGGTATAATAATAAAATTGTGTCCAAATCAAATTCATCACCAACATCACTTAAAGGTCAATTAACAGATTTCATTAAAATTGAGAATGATATGCTAAACTACGCAACCTTAAATAACTTTACTTCGGCAAAAACGAAAGCTGAAGAATTAGAGCACGATTGGGACACTTCTGAACCTAAATTAAGAAATATTGATAGTTCAACTTGGATACAAATAGACGGGACCATCGATAGCGTATTGTCGGCAGTGCGTTCAAAAAATCCTGACGTCAATAAATGCAAAACTGTACTCCAGGATTCGCTTAATGTATTAAACGAGTCAAACAATGTGGCATCACTAGCGAATTCTGCGCAAACAACATCTAAGGCAACAACGCAATTAAATCCACAAGCAACGTCCAATTCAACATCGCAATCAAACCTACAAACGACATCACAAGCTACATCAACAACAAAATTAAAAGGACGATTAACAGATTTTATTACAATTGAAAATGATATGCTGAATTTTATAAATTCCAATAATTTTACTTCGGCAAAAACGAAAGCCGATGAATTAGAGCACGATTGGGACACCTCTGAACCTAAATTGAGGAAAGTCGATAGTTCAACTTGGATACAAATAGACGGGACCATCGATAGCGTATTGTCTGCAGTGCGTTCAAATAATCCAAATTCTGAAAAATGTAAAGCCGCTATTCAAAACTCAACCAACATCTTAAACAGTGCAAATTAATAGAAGTAAAACGGTCGTTTATCTTAAACGACTGTTTTTGCTGCATATAGCCTCAATATTGCTCTTAAGTACCGATAAATATGAGTGTAGATAGGGGTAACATTAATATGCTTCCAAAAAAAATATTAATTATAGAAGATGAAAAACAGATAGCTAGATTTCTTGAGCTTGAGTTAAAGCATGAGGGTTATGCTGTGGATATTGCATACGATGGCTGGGCTGGCTTAAGAAAGGTTAAAGAATATGTTCCGGATTTGATTTTGCTAGATATTATGCTGCCTGAAATTGATGGCTTGGAAGTCTGCCAGAAGATAAGACAGTTTTCCAATGTGCCAATAATTATGCTTACTGCACGAGATGAAGCAACAGATATGGTCATGGGACTTGATATCGGAGCGGATGACTATATAACAAAACCATTTATAATAGAAGTACTTTTCGCCCGGATAAGAGTTGCACTTAGAAAAAGAAGCCTCTCAGCGCATAATTCCAAGGTCCTTGCGGCTGGCGATTTAAGAATGGATTTGTTAAAGCATCAGGTATTTAGAGGCAAAGAAGCGATTGAACTTACAAAGAAGGAGTACAACTTGTTGGAATATTTGCTGATGAACAAAGGAATTGTTCTGACTCGGGATCAGATACTGACAAAAGTATGGGGTTATGATTATGCGGGAGATACAAATGTTGTTGATGTTTATATAAGGTATTTAAGAAGCAAATTAGATGAGGCATTTGAAAACAAGTTGATACAAACTGTGCGAGGCATAGGGTACATCATCCGGGAGGAAAGGAATGAGAATTAAGTTATTTGAATCAAAAAAAATCTCTTGGAAGATAACGATTTATTATGCAATCATATTCTCACTTGTCCTGATGATGTTGAGCGCTTCGGTGCTATATGGCCTAAGAATATACCTTATTAATCAGGCGATTAATAAGGCGATGAATACAAGTAACTCGATCATAGAAAGAATAAATGGTTCTACCGGTGAGCAGATGTCTTTAGATGACCCTGAATTATTTGCAGGAGAGCAAGACTCAACTATTAGTGCTAGAATAGTAAATTCTAACAAAATCATGATTAATTCACTAAGCAAATTTAACTGGTCAAAATTGCAAATTTCAACAAATAATTCAGTAAAACCACTAGAAGTAGATGGCCTACATCTAGTGGTTGCAAATAGGCAAATCTTAAATGGCGATAATGGCATAGCATACCTGCAAGTTGTAGTTAACATGAATAAGGAATATGTATTCCTAGAAGCATTATTTGTCCTTATGGCAGGAGCTGACTTAGTCGGTATTGCGATTTCTCTATTTGCTGGTTATTTAATGAGCAGGAGGATGCTTTATCCAATTGATAGGATTACAAGGGCGGCTCAAAGTATAAGTGTTAATGATCTGAATCGAAGGATAGAAGTGAGCCAGACTGATGACGAGTTGTCAAGGCTTGCTAAGACATTTAATGAAATGATTGAGAGACTTCAGTTATCTTTTGAAAAGCAAAAACAATTTGTGTCAGATGCCTCCCATGAACTTAGAACCCCTATATCCGTTATATTGGGATATATAGGCTTGATAGATCGTTGGGGTAAGGAAGATGCAGATGTATTACATGAGTCAATAAATGCCATCAAAAATGAATCCATAGGAATGATGGAATTGATTAAAAAACTTCTATTTCTCGCTAAGGGGGACAGCAGAAATCAAAAGCTTAAAATAGATGAATTTAGCTTAAATGAGTTGATTGATGAAATTGGCAGAGAGAGCGAATTAATCAGTCAAAAACATACAATACAATATAGCTCAAGCGGAGAAATTTCATTATTGGCAGACCGAAAGATGATTAAACAGATGTTAAGAGCGTTAATCGATAATAGTGTTAAATACACACCGGAAAAAGGTTCTATTTCATTACTGGCCTATAAGAGAAATAATTTGATAAATATTAATATAAGAGATACTGGAATAGGAATTCCGTCCCATGAGATTAGCAAAATATTCGACCGGTTTTATAGGATAGATAAGGCTAGAGCGAAGGAAACTGGGGGAAGTGGACTAGGATTAGCAATTGTTAGATGGATAGTTGATGCGCATAAAGGAAAGATTACTGTTGAAAGTAATCTTGGTGACGGAACAAATATTACCGTTGAATTACCGGCTATTGCTGAATCATAAAGCCGAAACCGTAAACAAAAAGCATTTCTGGGGTGTGGTAAATAATATGGTTTATTGTTGGATGATAGACTATATTTAGAAAATGTGCTACTTGCCATGGATGTGTTTTCAAACCAGACAAATCAAGCACCCGAGGCACGTTGAGAGTATAGTTCCAGCTCGTTTTTTTTAGTGTAACGTATTTCGATTATTAAATTTGTGTTTTACTATATTTGTAATTATGGCAGGAATGTTTAGGAACAATGTGGAAAGTTAGATATAGATAGTTGTCGCATAAACTCACAGTGATCATTAATGATTTTGCTATATTAAAGATAGATTTCCCAGAGTTTATGAAAAGTAGTTTAAATCGTATCAGCAGTAAGGAGCAAAATACAAAAGATATTGAAGGCTATTATTATGAGACCATACTGATAAGTGTGATAAACCTCATATAAAATGCCTATCCCAAATTGGACAGCGCTGTCCAATTTGGGATAGGCATTAATCATTGAATGTGAGAAAGCCTGCCCACAGCACTTGAAGATAACCGATCACTTAAAAGATGTATCAGCGGCCTTTGATGTGACACCTCAGTTTCCCATCAGAAAAGTAAAATAGATCTCGCCAAAGATACCGATGGATTTATCTTTGGTTCTCCTGTGCATTACGCGGCCCCAAGGGGTGAGATGCCCATTATTGCTTCACGCTATTGGAACATGGTTCACGGTGCCAAGCCAGAAGATGTAAAAAATGATTTGGATCCACATTGTGGATATTTGATTACATGTAATCAATTCCATCGTCTCGACCCACTGAAAATAAGTACCGTCCTCGTATAAATATAATGGATTAAAAAGCCATCTGATGTGGTGGCTCTTTTTGTGTCTGTCAAAAGGGGATGATCTTAATGAATAAACAAATAAAAACTCTTCTGTTTCAGATCGGAAGTACTTTATTCAAGTGCGCTAAAGCCCTCTATATAAAAGTTGTCAAGCCTCTGGAGAAAATAAGTTTTGCTTTACTCAAAAAGAGAACTGCCCGAGTTCGTTCGACACATTTTTGGAAGAAGTCGAAGTTTTGGAAAAGGTTTGTCATCAGCCTCATAGCACTTCTTATCCTCTTTACAAGCGGATTCGCTATCTATGTTTCAACCTTAGATGTGAGTAAACTCCAAAGCCCCCTCGCCCAACCCACTTACATTTATGACCGATATGGTAATAAAGTTTCCGAACTTTCTTCTTCGAAAATCGACCCCGTACCAATTGAAAAGATACCTAAAACAATGCAGCAGGCAATTATTGCTACCGAGGACTGTCGCTTTTACGAACACCAAGGTGTCGATGTTTGGTCTATCTTTCGAGCTTTAGTCTACGACTTGCGTTCCGGGGGCTTTTCTGAAGGTGGCAGTACGATTACCCAGCAGTTAGCCAAAAATATGTTCTTGCCTGCGGATAAAACACTGAACCGAAAAATTAAGGAAGCAGCTTACGCTTTTAAGATCGAGTTGACGTTAAGCAAAGATCAGATCCTGGAAGAGTACCTCAATCAAATCTATTTTGGCGAGGGCCGATGGGGAATCCAGAATGCAGCTCAGTATTATTTTGGGAAGAACGTTCAAGATTTAAATTCAGCAGAATCTGCAACGCTTGCCGGTGTTCCTAAAGCACCAAGCCTCTTTAATCCGGTCAAAGACAAAGAGAAAGCCCTTGAACGCCGCAACGTGGTCCTTTCCTTAATGAAAGAACAAAACTATATTTCGGAAACAGAATTTGAAAGAGCGCGGTCTTTACCCATTACTCTTCGTAAAGGAGTGCTTGATACTCTAACAGGGAAATTCCAGCCTTATGTCAACTATGTCATAGATGAAGCAATTTCACGATACGGATTCACCGAAGACCAACTTATGACTAATGGCCTGCAGATTTACACAGAAATGGATCCCAAGGTGCAACAAGCAGCTGAAGATGTTTATAATGATAACCGGTATTTTCCACAGGGGAAACCCGATCAAATCGTTCAAAGCGGTATGGCGATTATAGACCAGCATAATGGTGGAATCCGTGGACTGATTGGCAATCGCGAACAAAGCGTCTTCCGATCCTTTGACCATGCGACCCAGCTGAAGCGGCAACCCGGTTCTTCCATTAAACCCTTAGCCGTTTACGGTCCCGCTCTCGAAAAAGGTTATTCACCAAACTCTCTTCTCTATGATGGCCCTCTCAATATTAATGGTTACTCGCCCAAGGACGATGACTATCAGTATCGGGGACAAGTAACCATGGAAAATGCTCTCCAAAACTCTTGGAATATCCCGGCGGTCTGGCTCCTTAATGAAATCGGCATAGATACCGGAATGTCCTTTGCCCAGCGGGCCGGCCTTCCATTAACGAAGAATGACCGTTTTTTAAGTCTCGCCCTCGGGGGACTTTCTACCGGTGTTTCCCCTCTCCAAATGGCTCAAGCTTACGGAGCATTTGCCAATCTTGGAACTATGAATAAGGCTTATGCAATTGACAAAATAACCTCGGCAACCGGATACGTTTTAGTCCAGGCTAAATCGGAGTCAGTGCAGGTGACAGACCCTCAAAATGCTTATACCATGACCAAACTACTTGAAAACGTCGTGAATAATGGGACTGGGAAGAATGCTTTTTTAGAACGTCCAACTGCGGGCAAAACTGGTTCAGTTGAACTCCCCCATACCCAAGAGTTTTCAGGTATCGCCAAAGGAGTAAAAGATGTGTGGTTCGTTGGCTACACCTCTGAGCTTACTGCCGCAATTTGGATGGGCTATGACAAAACTGACCGGAACCACTACTTAACGATTTATGGAGGTTCTGGACCAGCTGTTGTATTCCACGAAGTCCTCTCCAAGGCCTTAAAAGATACCCCGGTTCAAGAATTTATAATACCTCAGGGTTATCATGAGCCTTGGAATCCTAGCGCATTTGACATCTTTGGTAATAAAAGAGCCTCTGCCAAAAATCCAAATGTGCCAAGCTTAAGAAATCAAAATATAAAACAGAAGTCGGATCCGAAACCTAAAGGTAGAGGGAAAAAGGGGGATTGATAGGGAGCTATTTGCTTCCGGAGATGTCATAACATAACTAATTATTGGTTCTACTGACACTCCGCACGACTAAAGTCGGCGGGTTCTTAAGTACGAAGACTTCCGATATACTCTCGCCAGTAGGCATGATATTCCATCTACAGGGTACAACATATAAAGACTGGTCTATTTCCCTAAGACTTTACTACCAAGCAGCCTAACGACCACATTAGCGGTAGTATAACGTCCGTATCAAGACGCTTTTTGTTTTAACTAAATTCCCATACTGGCTATTTTGTGACTCGTCGCTCTTCTCAATCTTTCAATCTCTATATCATGAAATGTCTTGAATTTCTCGAACGTTTCAAGGCACTGTACTCGATTAATTGAACTTAGATCCGGATTAACATTCATAATCAAAAAACTGCTATATAAATCTCGTTGAATCACAATATCTCCATCAATTATAGCCCAACGTTCACTCAGTTCCTTTTTCACATAGGTATCATCCACATGATTGTACTGTGATGCTTTAACTTCAACTGTATTGATTCGATGAAGTTCTGCACCCTGATCAAAGTCTAGACTAATTCTCTTTCGACGCCCTCCGCCACTACAAATGTTGATTTCCATAAATGAAAGGGGATGCCACTCACCGTAGCGTTTTGGGCGTTTGCGGTGGGTATTTTTTTGCTGCTTTATGCAGGAAATAAAGGATAATGGTGGAATTAGAAGAAGGAAGGATCAACTTGAACTCAACGTAGGCTGGCTCGGCCTCATCGGCGATAGTAAATTCCCCGCTGCCCGGTCAAACCTTGCTTGTAACGCTTATGTCTTATTCAGAATAGGAGCTCTAACCATGCTAACAACTACGGCCGGTTAATCATACACTGCTGGAAGACTGTTCTCTAAAAAATGTTTATGGTGCTATAAGAATGATTTAGGCAAATCCGCATCAGAGGAGGGATAAAAGTGATATCATTATTCAGCAAATATTCCTATAGATGGTTTGCATTATTAATTGCACTCATTATTGTCTTTGGTTCTGTATTGCTAACAAATTTTAAGACATCGACAAATTCACCATACTCATCACAAGAAACAATAGTTAAGTCAAGCAATTTCAAACAGGATGTGGCCAAGGATATTGCTAATTCATTCAATCTTTCATTGGAAGATCTAAATAAGGTGGATGAAAAACAGCTATATGATCAACAAGAAGAACCATATGCTTCTTCTTTGTTGAATGTTTTGAATCAGGTCAGAGAAGACCAGGACTATGGGAGTATAGCTCCCAGCATCTATTTGAAACAGGATGGCAAGAGTGGCTATATTACTGCCAAAATGGGGGACGGAACGAATTATCTCTATACAATTGCTTACAATCAAGGCTGGGCAATCGTTAAAACCGACTCAGTGCAAGGCAAAGCTATTGCCTTAAATAATCCCGGGGGAAGCAATAAGACCTATTCTTCGCTCTCAGAGGCTCAACTCCAAAAATATCTGAAAGAAAACTCCATATCACCGCTGGCTGTTCAGAACATCGGCAAGTACACCGTAGTGCTATATAAGACTGCAAGAGAAGAACTAAGTGATCCGGAAAAAACACTTGTCCCGGAAAGCATACTTAAGCTAACAAAAGCAATCGAACTATCGTCTGATCAGGACGGGAATATCATCAATACAGGTGGCGGCAGTGGAGATGATAACTCAGATATTGTACCTGTATCCATCGCTTATCATAATCACGAATCAGAGCAGGGCTATATTGGGTTTTCTACAGTGATCATTAATAATTTTGATATATTAAAGAATGCTTACTCGGTGAAATGCTGTTACGAGAATAACATAACGACAACTACATTGGTTGATAATCATAATGCCTTTATTATTCCACTCCAACTAAAAAAAGTGAAGTTAATAAATGTAATAATAAGTGATAAAGACGGTAAAGTACTATTTGATAACAATGAATGGTCAAAAAAACACGGATTTGAATAGATTTAGAGTGGTAGTCCAAATTGTGAGCACACATTATCTTCCGCAGCATTTCTTATACTTTTTTCCACTACCACAGGGACATGGATCGTTCCTGCCGACCTTCTGGATATACTTAGTTTGAACTGAGGGAAGCAGTCGCAGGTTTGATTTTTCGCGAGAAGAAAGTTCATTGGGCGTATGGCCGTAATTGGTCCACAAACGGGTATTGTTGCGTACATCAACGATAAGTAGCATTATCGCACCAGCCTGCTCCAGATTATCAAATACAACGCCAGTAGAATCCAATAAATCAAAAAATTCCTGTGTCCGCGCTTCAGCAGCGCTCAGATCATGAATTTCGTCGATGATTTCCAGAACCACATCCGGATCGGCTATTAACTTTGAAAGATGCTGTTTTAGAGCGACAAGCTGTGGAGTGACCTCGTTATAGTCCCAGTCGGAATATTTAAGAAAATGCAAACGGTTCAAGAGCTCAAACGTCTATATTTACATAGTAAGGCAAATGACAACAATCACGGCCACGATAAGGGACAATTTTGTCGCCAGTCCTCCCATCAAAGAATTGATGGAACAAAAAGAACAATTCCGCCATACAAAGGTAAGTGATATGTCGCCAAACTTTGGTTCATAAACAAAAAAATACTAGGCGAGCAAAACTGTAGTTGTATTTAATTGAGGAGCAGAGTAAAGTAATGGAGGGAGACTGGAAGCTCACACCAAAAAATCTTGCAGAAATGAGATGGTTTAATGAATGATTTTATTAGCGCTATAATTTTGGGAATTGTCGAAGGAATTACCGAATTTCTTCCGATCTCTTCTACAGGACATCTAATTATAGTTAACCAGTTTATCGGGTTCACGGGGCAATTTGCGAAGATGTTTGATGTGGTAATCCAACTAGGTGCTATCCTCTCGGTGGTTGTCTACTTTTGGAAAAGGCTTATTCCTCTGGGGCATAACAACTCTTCTAAAAATCATAAAATTTTTGAGTTATGGAAAAAGACAATTGTGGGAGTAATCCCCGCTCTTGGTATTGGGTTCTTATTAGATAAATACATAGAAGAACATTTGTTTAATACGACAGTTGTGGCTATTTCTCTAATTGTTGGGGGATTAATTCTAGTGTACATAGAAAGCAGGAGGTCTACTGCTCGCATCAATTCAATCCAACATTTAGATTACAAGACTGCTTTTTTGATCGGTCTTATTCAATGTTTAGCAATGGTCCCTGGTACCTCGCGCTCCGCTGCGACCATAATCGGGGCCATGTTATTGGGTGCCTCTCGAGTCGTAGCTGCTGAATTTTCCTTCTTTTTGGCAATTCCTACGATGGTTGCAGCTTCTGGTTACACATTCTTGAAAAATGGAATGTTCTTGTCGGGGCATGAGATACTGGTCATAGCTGTTGGGTTCTTGGTATCGTTTATTGTGGCTTGGATGGTAATTTCAGCGTTTATGAATTACGTAAGCAAAAAGAATTTCAAGCCCTTTGCATACTACAGGATTGTGCTTGGAATTTTCGTGCTCACGTATTTTGGCTTTTTTCATTCCTAGTCGGGGCGATGAGTCAGTTAAAAGTTATGCAAAGTTCTTAAGAAAATTTGACATTGGCATTATCTGGTATAATAATGGACCTGTTGGATAATAAATAAACTAATACGTAATATGTCAATTTTATTTTAGGAATTTGGAGAGGAAAACTTTGAAGAAATTTATCGGGATTTTTCTAAAGGGCCTTTTAGTCCTAACACCTTTAGCAATTACGTTCTACATTGTGTATAAAATGTTTTTAATAACGGATGGATTGTTTAAAGGGTTACTGGAGCGTGCAGGCTTATATTTCCCTGGACTCGGATTGATTGTTACACTTGCTGTCATCTTCCTGGTTGGTTTATTAGCATCGAACTGGTTGACGAACCGATTACTGGATTATGTGGATAAGATCTTTATTAAAGTGCCACTTCTTGGGAGCATCTATGGAATTATTAAGGACACAGTGAATTCGTTTTCAGCAAATAAGAAGGGCTTCTCGCGTTTAGTCATGGTCAATATGTCCGATGAGCTCAAGCTGTTAGGATTTCTGACGAATGACGAAGAAAGCGTATTTATTCCCAAGGGATATGTGGCAGTCTACTTAATGCAGTCAATGCAATGGGCCGGAAATCTGATTCTTGTACCAGAAGAGAAAGTCCAACAGCTCGAAGCTTCTTCTGAAGATGCTTTGAAATTTATTGCTTCGGCCGGACTTTTAAGTAAGAAAGCACATAATGAGGAAATCATCAAATAAAATTTTTTCTAAGTTAATAAACCGTGAAGCATCTTCCTAAAAATTACCTTGTAATCCAATGTTGTTTGCCTTAAAATAAATATAATTAAATATTCAGTGTTACTGGTGCCCTTAAAAGGGAGAATAGGGAACTGGGTGAGAATCCCGGACGGACCCACCACTGTAAAGAGGAGACTTATGCATTGCCACTGGGAAACTGGGAAGGCGCAAAAAGTTGATGACTCTGAGTCAGGAGACCTGCCTGTAACCTAGTAAATCATGAATCAAGGTAAAGTTCATGGTCGGTTTTTATTTTCGATCTAATGTTGAAAATGAAGATTCGACTATGAGCTTTAATTTGTTTAAGGGGATGGGGTGAAAACGATTGGGATATCTGGGCCGGGATGTTGAGGTTGTTGCGATAAATAAAGATCAATATCTGGTAGCTTCCTGTGATTCCTGCGGTGGTATTGGGATGAAAGAGCTTGATGCGTTTAAGATTTCATGGTTCATTACAGGAAAGTTAACTACACGAGTTGCATTGTTGGAGGTCCTTTCCACTGGAGCTATGCCACAGATGTTGACTGTGGCGATTTCTAATGAGCCGTACCCAACGGGGGATGAGCTATTAAAGGGGGTGAACGATGAACTAGAATCCGTCGGCTTAAAAACTCTCCCTATGGCGATCAGTACGGAAAAAAACAAACCAACAAAACAAACTGGCCTCGGAATTAGTGCGATTGGTGTCGTCGAAAAAAACAAGTTGCGTGTAGGAACAGCTCAAATAGGAGATTTTGTCTACTGTTTAGGCATTCCTAAAGTCGGACCTGAGCTCAATGATCCTAATGATCCAGAAATTGTTCATGTGCAAGCTATTCAAGTTCTCTTAGGCATCTCAAGTATTCACGATATCATTCCTGTAGGGTCAAGAGGGATACGTTTTGAAGCTGACCAACTTGCCGCTACATCTAACGGTCATTTGCATATTGATCCTACCTGCACGCTTGATTGGGATAAATCCGGGGGACCGTCGACATGTCTTATTTTTGCCTTGTCATCTATATCAACCACGGTCTTAGATCAGGTATTTTCTAGTTTCCCTAATTTACCTTTAACTAAAATCGGTCGATTGTACTAAATTTTAAGGAGGAATAGTTTATGAGTAATTTAGGAACAGAACAACGGGACTTAAAACTCTCCGCTTGGAATATCAAAAGACTATCGATAATGGCCATTTTTATTGCCTTAAGTGCTGTTGGAGCGCTTATTAAGATCCCGAGTCCTGTTGGAACCATTGGTATGGATTCCGCACCCGGATTTTTTAGTGCTCTGGCCTTTGGGGGACCAACGGGTGCCATTGTCATTGCGTTTGGGCATTTGCTGACTTCTGCCGTTGTCGGATTTCCTATGACGATTCCGGTCCATCTTTATATTGCTTTCCAAATGGCTTTATGGGCTTTGTGTTACCGGTGGGTAAATGAGAAGCTCGGTTTGATTCCTGCGATCATCGTAGGAATTATCCTTAATGGTGTCGTATCATCCTTTGCTATGTACCCGCTGATGGGAATGGGCGGGGTTATTGGGCTAATGCCTTTTCTTGTCATTGGAGCAGCTCTGAACGTTATTATTTCGGCAATCGCCTACAAAGCAATTAAAGGAAGTCGGCTCATTTAGATGATGAGGTGAAAACCGTGGAGACATTGGAAACCGCAAAAATTATTCAACGCTTGGAAGATGCAATCGAACTCAGTAATATCTCCTATCGATATCCAAACGCAGTGGAAGCTAGTTTGAAAAACGTCAGCTTAACTGTAGAAAAAGGGAAATTTATTCTTTTGATGGGCTCTACAGGGGCAGGGAAAACAACTTTGAGTTTGTGTCTCAATGGCTTGATTCCACAGCTTATGGAGGGAATTCTAACAGGGCAGGTATATGTAGCTGGAAAGAACGTCGGTAAAACAGCCGTTCAGTCGTTGTCCAAAGTACTTGGGCTTGTCCTGCAAGACCCGGAAACACAAATTATTGGTCGCACGGTCGAAGAAGATACCGCATTTGGTCCGCGCAATTTCTTGGTTCCTCTCGACAAGATTAAAGAGAAGGTGAATCAAACCTTAGCAAAAGTTCGCCTTAAAGGCTATAACCAACGTTTAACTGAGGAACTCTCAGGTGGCGAAAAACAACGTTTGGCGATTGCGGGTGTCTTGGTGATGGAACCTGAAATTCTGGTACTGGACGAACCCACGTCTGAGCTCGATCCGATTGGACGATCAGAAATCTATCAAACCTTGGATGATTTACGACGCCAAAAGGATTTGACTATTTTGTTAGTCGAACACTCCAGCGAAGATCTGATTCATAAGGCCGATGAAGTCGTCGTTCTTAACGAAGGGAAAGTAGCTTGGAGAGGGCTTCCGGCTGAGCTTTTTCGCAATCTTCCCCTCTTGCGTCAGTGGGGGATTAAACCTTTGCCAGTCAGTCAGATTGGATGGAATTTCTATGAAAAAGGCTGGATTTCTTTTGGCCAAATCCCTCTAGACATCCCAGCCACAGAAAGCTTGATCAGAGGGTTGCTTCCTAAATACGGACATCGGCAGGGCGAAAGGCATAAAAAAGATCCTCTTAAGAAGCAGGAACCGAACTTGACAGACAAAGTGAAAGCAGTTCAGGTCAGCAATCTAATTTACCAGTACAACTCAGGTCAACCTGCCTTGCAGGGAATTAATTTGACGATTGAGGTTGGCGAGTTCGTAGCTTTAATTGGGCAAAACGGTGCTGGGAAAACAACCTTGGCCAAACATTTTAATGGACTTTTGAAACCAACCAGTGGAGAAGTTATCGTAGAAGGCATGAATACCCTACAGTATGAAACGTATGATTTGGCAAGAACTATTGGATATGTTTTTCAAAATCCTGATCACCAAATATTCTCCACTACTGTCGAGAAAGAATTAGAATTCGGACTCAAAAATGCGGGTTTTAAAGGCCAAGTAATCAGAGAACGAATCGACCAAGTCCTTCAGTATACTGGGTTGGAAAAATTTCGCAGTGTTCATCCGTTTAGTCTGGGCAAAGGAGAACGGCAAATGATTGCCGTGGCTTCAATTCTTGTATTAAAGCCTAAACTATTGATCATTGACGAACCGACCACTGGCTCAGACTGGACAGGAGTTCAGACAATGATGACCTTAATTCGTAACCTGAACGCTGCTGGGACCACAATTGTTATGATTAGCCATGATATGGACTTAGTTGCGCAATATGCTAAGCGAGTCATTGTCCTGAAAGACGGAGGGATTTTGTTAGATAGTACCCCTCAAGATGTTTTTTCCAACGAATCGCTTCTACTTAACTCTGCCATTGTCCCACCTCAACTCTGTAGGCTCTCTTCGCAGTTAAAGGACATTCTCTCTGAAGAAATATTGATTGAATCAAGTGAGTTTACGGCAATGTTTGAAAGCGGGGAGAGAACGGGATGTTTATAGAGTATTTACCAGGAAACACCTTACTTCACCGTCTTGATGTACGCACTAAAATGTTCGGCTTTATAGGATTCATCATTCTTTCCTTTCTATTTCAAGATCCAAAGTATCAACTTTTAATATTAACTTTGATAAGTCTCCTAGCCGTGTGGATAAAGATCCCGTTGCGGAAGATCTGGGGAATGTTACTTCCTTTGATTCCTATCGTTATATCGATTATTCTAATCACAGGATTCACATTTGCTCCTGAGCGTTTCGACCGGGTTTCTAGTCAAGTGATCCTTTTTTATGTTTTGCCTGGAAACAGATTAGGGGCAACTGTGGGTGGATTCCTGATGGGCACTACGTTTATCTTACGTCTTTTTAGTATGATGATCGTTTCGTCTGTGTTGACTTTGACCACCTCTATGGATGACTTCACTCAATTTTTTCATAAGATGAAAGTCCCTGCCGAGGTATCGATGATGTTGACAACGGCGATACGATTTATTCCAACCCTGGATAAAAAGCGCAAGCTAATTTTAGAAGCTCAAAAAGCGCGTGGGACAAATTTTAAAGAGAAGGGGATCGTTGGTCCCATTCGCTCGTACCTTCCAATTATGATTCCTATGTTTATTAATTCAATTTTGATGGCTAATTCACTATCGATGGCCATGCTTAATCGGGGGTACGGCTTAACGCGGGCTTGCACATCCATACGCGAAATTTCTTTTGCCTCAAGGGATTATTGGTCTATTTCTTTCATCTTTATGTTAATGACGTTGGCCATCTATGTTCGATTTAAATTGCACTTAGGCGTTTTATAGACTCTATTTTGACATAAGACTCGTTCATAACAGACCAATTTTTTACACTAACTCCGTTACTTTAGAACAAAAGTAGCGGATTTTCTTATTAAAGTATTAAGTTGTGATATAATGTTTCTAAAAAGCTGGAAAAGCAGTTACATAATTAACGTCCAAATACTTTGAGAATATCTTAATCAAGTAAAAAATGTATCTAGTAAACCATAAAGAAAGTTTAAAAAAAGGAGAGCAACAGATGGTCGCGTTTTTGCCAACAATTTCACAAGAGAAAAGAAAAGTCGTCTACGATTCCATCAAAATGGAATCCCCGATAGGAATCACCTATTTCCTGTTAGTAGTTTTAGCCGCCTTAGTTGCCACATTGGGACTACTCACCAATAGCACCGCGGTTATAATAGGAGCAATGCTCATTTCCCCGATTATGAGTCCGATTATAGGAATGTCGTTTTCGATGACCTTAGGCGATTCTGAGATGTTTAGCAAATCGATTAAGGCAATTATTTTAGGTACTATTGTGGCAATTATAGTGAGTGTCTTTACATCACTTTTTTTACCCTCCAGAAGTTTAACTGCTGAGATCTTATTAAGAACAAAACCTACCTTAATTGATTTGATTATAGCCTTTGCTTCTGGCGCAGCTGGTGCCTATACAATGTGCCATAAAAAAGAAAGTTCAGTACTTCCCGGAGTAGCTATTGCAACGGCTATTATGCCTCCGCTTTGTGTGGTTGGAACAGGCTTAGTTCAGAATGAATATAACGTTGCCTTTGGTGGTTTCCTTTTGTTCTTAACCAATCTAATAGCCATAAATCTAGCCAGCGCTATCGTCTTTAAACTTTCAGGCTTTACAACCAAAGATGAAATTGATCAATTAACCAAACAAACTATCTTAAAAATGAACCATCGCCGGCTTGTGATTTCTATAACGGCATTTGTGATCATTACAATTCCGTTATCGTATATAATGTATACGACCATAATTCAGGAGAAAACGAAAAAGTTAATTGATGATTCCTTAAATAAAACCACCGCTACATTTGAGGGTGTGGATTTAGTGAATTATTCCTATGCATTACAGGATAACAAATACTTAATTAGTACGGTAGTCAGATCCACTAATAAACTAGATGGAAGTAAAGTTAAACTTATGGAAAACAGCTTAGAGAAACAAATAGGAAAACCTACTGAAATTAAGATGAAGGTTATATTGGATCAAGAAATTGATGCTTTAACCAAGTCTGTAGACACCACGCCTCCAACTGATGAGCCAAAGAACGAACCAGTGCCAACAACTCCGCCTGTGCTCAATGCCGATAAAACAATTGAATATGCTATTAAGGATCAGTTAAACTTATCTAAGGCTCAATTAGTTGCTTTTAGTTTTTCCTATTCCAGCAGTTCTGCCAAATACATCATTGACGCAACAGCCCAAGGTGAGGAGAATTTAACGAAAGATACGGCCTCATCGATTGAGAGCGTCTTAGAGGCTGAGCTTAATAGAAAGATCATGGTTAATTTATCGTTTAAATTACTGCCGTCCATACCGGAAACCTCCAAGCCTTCCACGGTTCTGCCAGAGTCGGATATCTATAAGCCTTGATAAAATTAGAGAGCATCTGCCGATACAAGGATAAAAGCAGATGCTCTCTTTTAACTTTTTATTAAAATTCTCTTCTGATATAGAACCTCAAAGACAGACTGACTGAGCAAGCCATTAAGATAATGGCTAGGCTTAGGATATATCCAGCCACTTGCCAATCCGCCAGGGTTTGCAACCAGCTCACGAGTCGTTGCATAAAAGTGACAATATTTCGTAAAGTGGAGTTGTTCGTGCCCTCGAGCCCAAACACAAACAAGGTTCTCAATAAAGGGATCAAGAAAAAGCAGGAAAAAAGCATAATCATTCCAACCATTCTGGAGCGGAGATAGCCTAGCTTGAAGTAAAATGGGAAATAGAAGGAAATTAAGATCATCATAGCGACCATAGCCCCAGCAATTCCTTCCAGGGTAATTTGATGTTCGAGAATAGGGATACCGGTGAAGGATATCACGAGTTGAGCAAGTCCGAAAAACAAGATTGCGAGGACTGCATAGACGAAGCAAGAAAGATATTTGGCAAAGACAATGTCTTTGCGGTGCAGGGGGAGGCTATTGAGCATTAGTTCGGACTTATTTTTGTCATCTAATAAACAGGTTTGGATCACGAGCATGTAGGATACCCCAACGGTTACAGCACTGAGAGCACCATTTGTGATGTGGCTAAAGGCAAAGCACACCAAGAATCCATATATCGGAGCTATTATTAAATATCGCTTTAATATTACGAAATCTTTCCAAATAAGATTAACCATGCTGCTCACCCCTCACTGTATAGAGCATAATATCCTCCAAAGTCGGTTTTTCGACAATCGCTCGCTCCTTAAAATAACGAAGGGCCCTCTCTTTATCTCTTACCAGCCCTTCAAAACCAAATTGATTGGTCTTGATGCTTACAAATTGACTTTTTGTTTCTTCGTCAAGGACATCGTTAGCCCCCTTCACGATCCCATATTTATCTAAGATGTCATCCTTTGGGGCGCTCAAGACGATTTCACCGTGATGAAGGAAGGTAACGAAATCGGCAATTTTGTCAAGATCCGTAGTGATGTGGGTGGAGAAAAAGATGGATTTCTGCTCATCTTGAATCAAGGCAGCCAAGATCTCTAAAAATTCACTTCGGGCGATCGGATCCAGGCCAGCCGTTGGCTCATCCATGATTAGGAGCTCGGCCCCATGGGAAAGGGCAATGGCCAAAGAAAATTTCATTTTCATTCCTTTAGAAAGCTCTTTAATCTTTTGCTTAGGTTTGAGTTCAAAATCTTTTAAGAATTTCTCAAAGGTCTGAGGTTCCCAATGTTTATAGAAGGAAGCCACAATTGAGGCCATTGTTCGGATGGACAGTTCCTCATAATAATGGTTTTCATCAAAGACGAACGCAGTACGATTCTTTATAGTAAGTTCGTGTGCTAGGTTATCAAGACCAAACACCTTGATCTGGCCGCTGTCTTTAGGCAGCAGATTCATAATAAGTTTTATCGTAGTACTTTTCCCCGCTCCGTTCGGGCCGATAAAACCCATGATATAGCCGCGTGGTAATTGAAAACTAATATTTTTCAAGGAGAAATCCTTAAAATGCTTGGTCAATTTATTAACTTCTAAGATACTGTCCGTTGCCTTAGGTTGATTGAACATCCTGCTTCCCTCTCTTCGTCATTTTCTCAAATCCGTGTATTAATCGCAAGAATTAAGTCGAAGGACTAGATTTCATCATAGAGCAGCTTAAACATCTCGAAGAGTTCTTCACGCTTCAAACCTGCAACTCTGGCTGCAGCGATGGCAATAGCTATCTTTTCTTCCACAATGCGAAGTCGCTTTTCTCTTAACAAGTCTTTGTTTTGAGCAGCTACAAAGGAACCTTTGCCGGCCACGGTCTCAATGTAGCCGTCTCGTTCTAGCTCCTCATAGGCTCGCTTCGTGGTGATCACACTAATCTGCAGTTCCTTGGCAAGAGTGCGAATCGAGGGCAATGCCTCTTCTTCTGTGAGCTCGCCCCTCAGGATTAGATTTTTCAATTGCGTAACAATTTGTTGATAGATTGGTTCGGGTGAAGAGTTGGTAATAATAATGTTCATGGCCAGACGGCTTCCTCCTTTCTCAAAATAACTGATTTAGGCTACTAAGGGCAGATTGTAGTTTTAGTAAAGGCCCTGTTACTAACCCAGAGTTTGAAATTGTTCTGAATGATTGTTCACCATCATTGCATATTCTGTATATATACAATATATACAGAATATGCAATGATGTCAACGATTAATTCCTAGTTTGTGACGTTATGAGTTATGACGTTGTTAAGGATTATTCTGTATGGCTGTATTTCCCTGAGAATATCTCTGTGATAGAATACTTGCTGGAGGTATGAATATGGAACAAGTCTCTGCGCCCGGTTGTGCGCTTTTTGAATATGGCCAAAAGGAAATAGACCACCTGAAGCGCAAGGATAAAAAGCTCGCTGTGGCTATTGACAAAATTGGGATCATTAAACGGGAAATTACGCCTGATCCATTTAGGGCACTTATCTCCAGTGTTGTTAGTCAACAGATTTCCAATAAAGCTGCAGCAACTGTATGGAATAGATTGTGTACTCTGTTGGAAGACATTACACCAGAGAGTATTGCCCAAGTAAGTCTGCCTGAAATTCAAGCTTGCGGTATGTCTGAGCGAAAAGCCGGATATATCAAAGGCATTGCCAATGCTGCTAATTTAGGAATTGTAGATTTCAAAAGCCTTCATACACTGACTGACGAAGAGATCATAAAAAAACTCTCCTCACTTCATGGCGTAGGAGTTTGGACCGCCGAAATGCTGCTGATTTTTTCATTCTGCCGACCGGATGTTGTAAGCTACAAAGATTTAGCAATCTGCAGAGGAATGATGAATTTATATGGCCTCAAGGAACTCTCGAAGGAAAAATTCGAAAGATATCGGAAAAGGTATACTCCTTATGGGACAGTCGCCTCATTGTATCTTTGGGCTTTGTCAGTAATGTAGTTTTTATCAATCATTGCAAATGAGGTGGAGCATAGGCAATGCCGCTAGGAGGGTCTATGAACTTTATCTATCACAGCAAGTTGTATATACCCCATCAAAAGGAGATTTATTGTTTTGAAAAGAATTTTATGGACCTTGCTATTATTGCCTTTTTTAATAACCGCCGGATGTTCAACAAAAACTACAACTAACTCACCAACTGATCCTCCTCAAACATCCACCCCGTCATCTCAGTTGCCACCCACCACAAAAACTCAAAGCACCGATGCAACACCCCCGACTCTGAATTTTAGTTGGATTGCTTTAAAAGACGATATGCTGAATCCTAAAGCCCTAACGAGAGATGGCAAACCGGATGGTCATTTTCATGTCCTATTGCCTTTTACCGAAACGGCAAAGATCAAATACATAATCATGAGAAATACAGAATTTGGAGCACATATTCAATGGGCTTGGGACTACAACCCGACGGTAGCTATAGTTGGTTCTCCGATGGCTGTCTTTGTTAATGGCGAGATGGTCGCACAGGGGACGGATATAGGTTTACCCAGTTCAGGCAATACCGACTTAGATTTATATGTTTCAGAGTTAAACAATGAAAATGGCAGGGATACCTTTAAATTTGCGAAGGGGCAAACTATTAGTATCCAAATCAAGTACATTACTAAGTCGGGCGCGGAGAAAGAATTTGATGCAACGACAGTGGTGAATATGTAAGATAAGTCGCTCCCTCTTTTAATTCCAGCAAAATCATGATATTATGCAAACTAAGAGTTTTGTACCTAATTTTGCGCGCCGAGGCCATAGACAAGTGCTATGGCCTTATACATATTTAACACGCGAAACAACCAATGCAGCTTTAAAAATTATTAACTGATGGAGGATTGTGGATTTTATGGGATCACAAGTAAAACGGATTTATGTTGAAAAAAAGCCGGGCTATGATATTGAAGCTCAGGGTCTCTATAACGATTTATTGGAGAATCTAGGAATTGCAGGACTGGCAGGCTTAAGAATTATTAATCGCTATGATATTTCCGGTATTACGGATGAGGAGTATTTAAAGTCTCGTCCGATTATTTTTGCTGAACCTCCGCTGGATTTGGTGTTTGACGAGGAACTGGAGATTTTCCCTGAGGATCTGGTTTTTGCCATGGAATACTTACCCGGCCAATATGATCAACGAGCGGATTCTGCTGCCCAATGTGTCCAGATTTTGACGCAGAAAGAGCGACCCCATATTGCTTCGGCTAAAGTGATTGTTTTAAAAGGCCAATTATCAGAGGAAGATTTCAGTAAAATCAAGGACTATTGTATTAACCCTGTTGAATCACGGGAAGCTTCTTTAGAAAAACCCATAAGTCTTGAATTTGAAGCCGTTATTCCACCAAATGTAGAGACCATCGATCATTTTACGGAAAAGACGCCTGCTGAGTTGAGATCATTCTTTCAAGAAACCGGCTTAGCGATGAGTTTTGAGGATTTAACTTTCTGTCAGGAGTATTTCCGGGATACAGAGCAAAGAAACCCGACCATTACAGAGATTCGAGTAATTGACACTTACTGGTCCGATCATTGTCGCCATACTACTTTTTTTACCAAAATAGAAGAGGTTTCTTTTGCTGAAGGGGATTTTGCAACCCCTTTGACAACAGCCTATCAGGAATACCTTAAATCTCGGGATTATGTGTATGGTGAAAATCCACCGAACAGAGATATTTGCCTCATGGACCTTGGTATCTTAGGCATGAAAGAACTGAAGAAAAAAGGGCTGTTACCAGACCTTGATGAATCGGATGAGATCAATGCTTGTAGTATTGTGGTGAATGTCGATATCGACGGTCGAAATGAAGAATGGTTAGTTATGTTTAAGAATGAAACCCATAACCATCCCACAGAAATCGAACCGTTTGGCGGGGCTGCTACTTGTTTGGGTGGTGCTATTCGGGACCCCTTGTCTGGTCGTACGTATGTCTATCAAGCAATGCGGGTGACAGGAAGCGGCGATCCCAGGGCGAAAATTGCGGATACCTTAACAGGAAAGTTACCCCAAAGAAAGATAACTCGCGGCGCGGCTTCCGGTTATAGTTCTTATGGCAATCAAATCGGGCTGGCCACAGGGCAAGTCGTCGAGGTCTATGATGAAGGCTTTGTGGCCAAACGGATGGAAATCGGGGCTGTGATTGCGGCGGCCCCTCGCGGAAACGTAGTCCGTCAAGCCCCTGAACCAGGGGATGTTGTCGTACTGGTCGGTGGGAGAACAGGTCGGGATGGCTGTGGCGGTGCTACGGGTTCTTCTAAAGAACACACCGCGGAGTCTTTACTGACTTGTGGAGCGGAAGTGCAAAAGGGAAATCCGCCAACCGAACGGAAGATTCAAAGACTCTTCCGTAATGCTCAGGTTAGTACCCTGATTAAACGATGTAACGATTTTGGAGCGGGTGGCGTAGCTGTAGCCATTGGAGAATTAACGGATGGCTTAGAAATTAACCTGGATGCTGTTCCGAAAAAATACGAGGGTCTTGATGGAACTGAGTTAGCTATATCTGAATCTCAGGAGCGTATGGCAGTCGTTATTCGAGCTGAGGATTTTGAGTCGTTTGCCCTGTATGCTCAGGAGGAAAACCTTGAGGCCACCTTAGTGGCCCGGGTTAGTGATAACCCTAGACTTAAGATGCTTTGGCGGGGACAGGCCATTGTCGATATCAGCAGAGAGTTTCTTAATACCAATGGTGTTAAGCAAAAAACGAAGGTTCAAGTAACCACTCCTGAGGCAAGTATTAACTATTTTAATAGGTTGCCGGAAACAGTCACCAAGGCTTTAGTTGCCGAAAACAAGAATCTCGCTTGGCAAGAAGCTTGGTTGGCTAATTTAGCTGATTTAAACGTCTGCAGCCAAAAAGGACTGGTGGAAAGGTTTGACAGCAGCATCGGAATGTCTTCAGTCCTGATGCCGTTGGGTGGTAAGTATCAAGTAACTCCGACAGAAGGTATGGTGGCTAAACTTCCTGTGCTCACTGGAGAAACGAATACTGCGACGATGATGACCTATGGCTATAATCCACAGCTGGCTAAATGGAGTCCTTTTCACGGTGCCTTATATGCCGTCATTGAGGCGGTGACTAAGATCGTTGCCCTGGGTGGAGATTATCGTAACGTACGTCTTACCCTGCAGGAGTATTTTGAACGGCTTGGGACAGATCCGGAAAAGTGGGGAAAACCGTTTAGTGCTTTACTCGGGGCATTTTATGCGCAGAAAAAACTGGAGATCCCCGCCATCGGAGGAAAAGACAGTATGTCTGGGACCTTCATGGATCTGCATGTACCTCCGACATTAGTTGCCTTTGCCGTCAATGTCACCCGTGCAGATAAGGTTGTGTCTCAAGAATTTAAACAGGTCGGTAGTCAAGTCGTTTTGGTTGCTGCCACCCGAGATGAACATGAAATTCCGGATTTTGAACGGCTGGTTAAAAACTATCAGAAGATTACTGAGTTAATAAATTCTGGAGTTGTTATGGCAACACATACCGTAACAATGGGAGGGCTGGCCGCTGCTCTCAGCAAAATGTCTTTCGGCAATCGAATCGGGATGGTCTTTAATCGTCCGATAGATATTAAACGCTTGTTTTCGGCGGACTATGGTTCACTAGTCTTAGAAATCGGAGAAACGGTCAATCTAGCGGATGTTTTTGGCGAGGTAGCGTACCAACTAATTGGCAATACTCAAGAAAAGCCTGTGATCACGGTTAATGAAGTGGATCTTGAGCTGAATGTTGCTTTACAGGCCTGGGAAAAGCCTTTGGAAAAAATCTTTCCAACGCAAACCGAGCAAGTCTCCCAACCACAAAAAATAAGTTATCGCTTGCGGAATACTCAAAAAGCTTCTACTAAAATCGCCAAACCAAAAATCTTAATTCCTGTATTTCCAGGTACTAACTGTGAATACGATGCGACTAAGGCTTTTGAGAAAGCTGGAGGCTTGGTTGAAACTCTGGTGATCAGAAACCTAACGGCTTCAGATGTGGAGCAATCCATTGAGGAGATGGTTAAAAAGATTAAGCAGGCGCAAATCGTCATGCTTCCGGGAGGGTTCAGTGCCGGAGATGAACCGGATGGTTCTGGCAAGTTTATCGCGACCATGTTCAGAAATCCTCGGATTAACGAAGCGGTGCTGGAATTGATCAAGCACCGTGATGGTTTAATGCTCGGGATTTGTAATGGCTTCCAAGCTTTAATAAAGCTTGGGCTCGTTCCATACGGTGAAGTCATCGATTTGATGGAGGAATCTCCAACCCTAACGTATAATAAAATCGGGCGTCACGTTTCCTGTATGGTCCAAACGAAGGTTGTTTCCGTCTTGTCCCCTTGGTTTAGCGGGGTAAACCTGGGAGATATTCATACCGTGCCCGTCTCACATGGAGAAGGACGATTTGTGGCCAGTACTGATATGATTGAGACGTTGATTGCTAATGGGCAGGTTGCAACTCAATATGTCGATTTCGCTGGTAACCCTAGCAATGATATTATTTATACACCGAATGGCTCCTACGAAGCAATTGAAGGGATCACCAGCCCCGATGGACGGATTCTAGGCAAAATGGCCCATTCGGAAAGAACCGGAAGTCAGATAGCGATTAATGTTCCTGGTAATAAGTATCAACCCATTTTCGCCGGTGGAGTGAATTACTTCCGAGGATAGATTAGAGATTTTATCAAAAAATTGACAGCTCTCGCTGAAAGTCATTTAGGCTGTTTAGCGAGGGCTGTTTTGCTGAAGAAGTCACCCAACAATATGAGTCAATATGAAAAAAGTAGAAATAAGTCAATAAATTCTCTGTCAGAAAGCTCAGGTTAGCTCCGTCTATTATATTAGGGAACTGGAGGGGGAGAGAAACTCTCAAGTCTAAGATGGAGGGGACAAGCAAAATTTTATATGATGTAAAGAGGTGACAGGGTATAAGAGGTATAAAAGGTATAAGAGATATAAGAGGTTAGGTATAAGGTGTTAAACAGTGATCATTATTATATTCAAGAAAGAAAAAAGAGAGGTGGCTAACCTATGCAAAAAAATTGGCGGCATGCCCTAGCTGTTATGGGGGTTACCCTGATGTTGGGACAAATGATTCCTGGGCCAGTCGCCCTGGCGGGAGAAATCAGTAGCTCATCGGCTATGCAAACCTTAGCTATGCCTGAAATTTCCTTGGAAAAAGCAATTCTTATCGTTAAAACGAACTTTGATGTACCTAGTGATTACACTGACTTTAATTCTACATACAATACCTACGATGATCGCCAGGTCTGGTCTTTGCACTGGAATGGCTCGGCAAAACAACCGGGATCGTTTACGGCTGAAGTTAGTGCTTCGAATGGCGATATTCTAAGCATGAACTATTGGAAAAACGATGACCAAGCGAGCAATAACGGGGCACTTCCAGCGATAACCAAAACCAAAGCGCAAGAAATCAGTAATCATTTGCTGAGTCAGCTGTTGGGCGACCGTGCTAAACAATTGCGCTTGATCCCAAGCGATCAAGAGATAATGCCACTCGGCAATAACAGCCCGGTCTACTACGCTTTTCAATACCAACGGCTTATCAACAACTTGCCTTTTCTTAGTAATGGAGCAAATGTGCAGGTCTCTGGCAGCGATGGACACATCACTTCCTTTAATCTCAATTGGAGTGAGGTGCAAGCGCCCGAGGTAAAGGGCGTAATTAGCGTCACTCAGGCCCAACAGGCCTTTACAAAGGCTCCCTTTTTTAAACTCCAATATTGGGCTTCTGCTCCCTATAAACCTTTGATTGTGGGACAAAAGACAGCAGCTAAGCTGGTTTACCAATTAACGGGCCAAAACGGGGGAGCAATCGATGCCTTAACCGGCGAACCTCTTGAGCTTGGAGCGGGAGATTGGCTGGCAACTGATTCGGCTATAAGTGGCGGGATGGGGGCCTATGACAAAGGAGTGAATCAGAGTGCCAATGGGATACCTGTGCTGACCCCTCAGGAACAACAAGAGATAGATCGGACTGCTCTGCTTCTTAAACGGGATGAGGCAATTGCTGCAGTGCAGCGCTGGGTTACAATTGCCAATAACTTAACCTTACGCAGTGCGAATCTGGGTACAGATTGGCGCAATCCGGATCAGCGCATCTGGAGCTTTGACTGGAACAATACAGGACCGGAAACCGAGGAAGGGAAGCCGCAATCTCTAAGCGCCAGGGTCAGTGCCACAACGGGCGAATTACTAGGGTTTAACCTCTCTTTTGCCCAGACAGGGAAGACTGAGACGAAACTCGACCGAATTGCAGCGCAAAAGTTGGGCGAAGAATTCCTTAAAAAAGTTCAAACCAAACGATTTAGCCAAGTCACTATAGACCCCGATAATAACTCGAATGGTAAAATAGGTCCGGAATCTTGGAATACCCAATCTTTTTCGTATCATCGAGTAGCCAATGGCGTGGATTTCCCGGACAATGGTATGACCGTCAATGTGGATCCAGTGGCAGGCGTGGTCACTGGTTTTGACCTAAACTGGTCCGAACTCGATTTACCTGGTGTTTCCGGGATTCTCAGTAAAGACAAGGCTGCAGAATCATTTCTCAAGGCTCGCCCCTTGACTCTAGCTTATGTCCGGATTTATTCCAATGGGTTGCCAGGAAATTTGCGGTTAGTTTATCTTCCATTTAACCCAGACCGCAGCACGCCACTCTCCAATACGATGGACGCTAAAAGTGGAGAACTGCTTGATTACCAAGGACAGCCGTTGGAGAAAGGGGCAAAACCCTATACTTTTACCGATCTGACTGGAGTCAATGGAGCTCAGGAAATCGCAGCTCTTGGGCAAGCCGGGTTATTCGGTGATTTTGCCAGCAGTTTTAAACCTCAGGAGAAAATGAGTATTGCTTCGTTGTTGCGAGCCATGTATCTTAGCCGGTTTGGGTTGTGGGGAAATAATGGCCTTTCTGACATTGAAGTCATGACCAAGGCTAAAGAAGAGGGCTGGTTAAAAGAAGATCTTCAGCCTGGAGATTATGTAAACCGTGAACTCTTAGCCAAAGTTTTAATTCGCTATATTCAGTTAGCTAAGGTAGCGGAACTAAAAGATATTTATCAAGTCAATTTCCAAGATGCTGCTCAAATTAACCCAGATGCCTTAGGCTATATTGCCCTGGCCAGTAGTTCGGGTATCCTAAAGGTAGAAGGACAGGTACTGGCCCCGCGTGACGAAGTAAGCCGCGCTGAGGCCGCTGTTGCGCTCTTTAGAGCTTTAGGTTGGCATAGCTGATGATGAACATCAAAAAACACTTCAATATTTAAAAAACGAGTATCATTTAAGGCACTTCTGGTAACTATAATCGGGAAAATAAAGGAGGTGCTCTTAATGGAAGCAGGGGTACGAAACAAGCTTTTGGGAGTTATCGATGAGATCAAGAGAGATGACATTATGGCTTTAGTTAAAATAAGTGTTGCGGATTGAAACAATGCACCGGAAGTCGCGTCCGTGATGACGCGGGAAAGCCTCGAAGACGCTGGATTTAAAGAAGGAGATACCGTAGAAGCTCTTATCAAGGCCGTTAACGTTGTCTTTGTAAAACACTAAAAGACGAGCCACCCAGGCGATAAACGATACTTAAAATAAGGGTAGGTAATTCATAATACTAAGGATTACCTACCCCTTGTTTTATATTAAGTCCGAAAGATTCCTATTGGGTGGGTTCCTTCTGACCATCAATTAGGTGGGGTGTGTTCACTTGTAATTTATCTTTACCACCTATTTTTTGCAGGGTTTCTAGGATGCCTGTCGAACTCTAATCTATAGCATGTCGATTATAACAAATAGGAGATGAATTTCGTGAAAAGTAAATTTGAAGGAGCTGTTATAACTGAACAGGGCAAAACCTGTGCAGTTGTTTCTGTCCAGCCGGCTATGTTCCAAAATGCAATTAACGCAACGATGATTATCAAAGCATTATTACCTGTCTTTAAGGGAATTCCGGTCGTTCTCATGACCATAGATGCCAAGGGGGTTCCGGGTTATTTCGGAAGAGGAGACCTTATCGATCTACTTGAGAATGTCAACATTAAAGAAGCTGCTTGGAGTCAAATAGAAGCTGATATTGAATTAAATAATTCCTCTTGCCCGATGAAAGAAGAGTAAAGGCGTCAATTACGACATTTTTCCTTTCAGCTTAGCTGTATTTATTCGTCATATTATCTTTTGTTACTAGCTATAGTAGTTGACTCACCAATAATATGGGTTTCTGAATTGGAATCAAAAATAATTTAAAACCCAAAAAATTTGAGGAGGGAATTACATTGGAAAAATTTCTATTTGTGCTAAATCGTGGGCTGGAGGACCCTGTCCGCGCCACCCGAGCTTTGCAGCTTGCGAAGTTTGCCAAAGAGAAAGGGCATGAAGTCAATATC
>NZ_AGAF01000020.1 GCF_000224515.1 Desulfosporosinus sp. OT
AAAGGTAGGGTCGAAAAAAAGATTCTGCAAAGGATTGTCCAGGAACTACTAGAAATGGTTGGCTTAAGCGATTTTGCTAAAGCAACACCGAAACAACTATCCGGTGGAATGGCTCAAAGGGCAGCTATCGCTCGTGCTCTTGCTGCAAATCCGCAGATTTTGTTACTAGATGAGCCTTTTTCTGCTCTTGATACTCCGACACGCTCTAAACTTCAAACCGATTTTCTAAAATTATGGCAATCTACACACAAAACCTGCATCCATGTCACCCATGATATAGATGAAGCCTTGATCCTTGGACAAAGAATTATGGTCATGCAATCTTCTCCGGGAAGAATCACAGCCATTTTTCCCGTCCCTTTTACATATCCCCGTTGCCCGGATGAACCTGACTTCATTGCTTTGAAAAAGAAACTCCGAGACTTTATTTCTCCAGTCTTCTAGTTATGGACCCTATGTCAAGGACAAGTTAGAAAAAAAGCCTAAAATAAGAATACCCTCATGTCCTAAATGTGACGTGAGGGTATTCTTCTAAATTTTTATAGGATACTCACCGGTTTTTAAGTAATTGGCATATCGATTTGGTGACAGTTTTTCTGGTCACCATTGGTAACGATCAGGTAATGGTTTTTGCAGAGTCCATAATGCCAGAACTTCTAGCACAACAGATCAATCTGCTCCCTTTTAAAATTTTGAGGTGATCATCAACATACCTTGATCTAAACTATATTTTCTTACGTGCCGTATAGCTGGTATGCAGCAATTGATGGGCCTTTTTCCCGTAAGGTTCGCCCAAATAGTCTTTATACAGACTAACTATGGCCAGATTTTCGTGCGACTTACGCAGAGGCTTGGCGCGGTCTTCTCGATAAATAGCAGCAGCGCGGGCTTGCAGAATATCCATGTTGCCATGGTGATAGGGTTGTCCGCCGCCCCCAATACATCCACCCGGGCAAGCCATAATCTCAATCACATCGTAATTGCTTTCTCCCGCCTTGATTTTCTCCAGAACAGTACGGGCATTCCCCAGGCCATGGATGACAGCAATCCGATAATCGCGTCCGGCTATCGGGATGACCGCCTCTTTGATCCCATCCATGCCCCGTAAAGCCTCAAACTCCACTTTTTCCAAGGTTTCACCGGTTAGCACCTCGTAGGCTGTGCGCAAGGCTGCTTCGAGAACTCCGCCGGTTGCTCCAAAAATAATAGCTGCACCCGTCGATTCCCCTAAGGGATGGTCAAACTCCTTGTCTTTGAGATGATCAAAATGAATACTGGCTTCTCGAATCATGCGAGCCAGTTCGCGGGTAGTGATAACGATGTCCACATCCGCAGTTTCTGCACTTTGCGCTAGTTCTGGACGGGCCGCTTCGTATTTTTTGGCCACGCAGGGCATTACGGAAACAACGGTAATAGACTTAGGATCAATGCCCAACGTTTTTGCGTAATAACTTTTAATCAAGACCCCTAACATCTCATGAGGAGATTTGCAGGTTGAAGGAATGTCTAAGAGATCCGGAAACTGATGCTCAAAAAATTTGACCCAAGCTGGGCAACAACTCGTGAGCAGTGGCAGACGCCCGCCATGTTGAATGCGGTGTACGAGCTCTGTTGCCTCTTCCATAATCGTCAGGTCTGCTGCAAAATCTGTATCAAAGACGCGGTCAAATCCCAGTCTTCGTAGAGCACCCACCATTTTGCCCGTGACAATCGTCCCTGGTTCTAAATCAAATTCCTCTCCCAGAGCGACACGCACAGCCGGGGCTGTTTGGACAACGACAAATTGGTTGGGATCGTTGAGGGCCTTCCAAACCTTGTCAACCTGATCCAGTTCTGTTAAAGCGCCTGTCGGGCACACCGCGATACACTGTCCACAGAACGTGCAAGAAGTCTCGTGCAGAGGTAAATCGAAAGCCGTTTTAACCACGGTATTAAATCCACGCCCCACGGCAGAATAGACACCCACAGTCTGTACCTCGTTGCACATAGTTTCACAACGGCGGCAGCGAATACATTTGTTAGGATCTCGTACAATGGAAAAACTCGATTTATCGATTTCGAACTCAGACTCTTCCCCTTCGTAGGAAATATGACGCACACCTAATTCCGAGGCTAACGATTGGAGGTCACAATCTTGGTTCTTTGCACAGGTTAAACAAGATTTCGGGTGATCAGAAAGGAGCAATTCAACCATAGCCCGTCTAGCTTGGATGGCACGCAAGGAATCAGTTTTAACAACCATACCACTCGCCACTGGAGTTGAACAGGATGAGGCAAGATTACGTCTACCCTCGACTTCAACCACACAGACTCGGCAGGAAGCAATGTTATTGTTGTAATGCATTTCATTAAGTTTTAGGTAGCATAGGGTTGGAATATCGATATTAACGGTTCGAGCTGCGTCTAAGATGGACATCCCCTCCGGCACTTTTAGGGATATGTCGTTGATGGTTAGCTGTATATCCATATGAAATCCTCCTTCAGGGGTACCTTTAATGGCGGATGATGGCACCGACAACTCGGCATTGTTCCATGCATGCCCCGCATTTTAGGCAGCGTTCTTGGTCGATAACGTGGCGCTTCTTAGATGAGCCGGTGATGCAGGACATAGGACATTTCTTAACGCAAAGGGTACACCCCACACACTTATCTGTGATTTCATATTTTAGCAAACTCTGACAAACCCCAGCCGGACAGGTTTTATCGACGATATGAGCAATATACTCATCCCTAAAATACTTTAGGGTGGAAAGGATAGGATTGGGTGCACTTTGCCCAAGCCCGCAAAGAGCTGTGTCCTTAATGATGTGGCAAAGCTTCTCCAAGTTCTCTAAGTCCTCTAACGTTCCTTTGCCTTCCGTGATCTTGGTCAGGATTTCATAAAGACGCTTGGTTCCAACCCGACAAGCTGTGCAGCGGCCACAGGATTCATCCATGGTAAATTCTTGGAAATATTTGGCGATATTAACCATACAATCGTCTTCATCGAGGACAATGAGTCCTCCAGAGCCCATCATCGAACCGATAGCCGTTAAAGACTCATAATCAATAGGGGAATCTAAATACTTGGTCGGAATACATCCGCCAGAGGGCCCTCCAGTTTGGGCTGCTTTAAACGTTTTCCGTTGTTTAATTCCCCCGCCAATGTCAAAGATAATTTGCCGTAGAGTTGTCCCCATGGGAACTTCCACAAGCCCTACGTTGTTAACTTTTCCAGCTAAGGCAAACACTTTTGTGCCTTTACTTTTTTCTGTGCCTACTGCAGAAAACCAATCCGCTCCCTTTAAAATGATCGCAGGAATATTGGCCAATGTTTCGACATTGTTGACACAAGTTGGTTTACCCCATAGCCCCTTTTGGGCTGGAAAGGGAGGTTTGACAGAGGGTTCCCCCCGAGCCCCCTCAATGGAATGGATCAGAGCTGTCTCTTCACCGCACACAAAGGCCCCTGCTCCGTATTTAAGCTCAATGTTAAAGCAGAAATCACTTCCTAAAATAGCTTTTCCCAGTAACCCGTATTCCTGAGCTTGCGCAATAGCGATCTGCAATCTGCGAATGGCTGCAGGGTATTCAGCTCGGACATAGATGAATCCCTCGGAAGCTCCAATCGCCGAACCGGCGATGAGCATGGCCTCTAAAACACTATGGGGGTCACCCTCCAAAACTGAGCGGTCCATGAAAGCACCTGGATCCCCTTCATCAGCATTACAAATAATATAGCGTTGATCGGCAGGGCTTTTGCGCGTGAATTCCCATTTTACGCCTGTAGGAAAACCAGCGCCACCACGTCCCCTAAGACCACTATCTTTTAAGACATCAATGACCTCAAGGGAGGTCATGCTGAAAAGGACTTTAGCTAAGGCCTGATAGCCGTCAGCGGCAATATATTCTAAAATATTCTCAGGGGCAATATAGCCGACGTTACGTAAAGCAATGCGAAGTTGACCATCGTAAAAGGGGATGTTGGTAGCAAACCGTTCCTTAGTGATCGGATCCATATAGAGAAGGTGTTCCACTTGGTTTCCTTGAATAAAGTGCTCTTCAACAATGGTTGTTACGTCTTCAGAGGAAACCTCACAATAAGTTACATTATCGGGGTAAATCTCAATCATCGGACCCTTTTCGCAAAAACCAAAACAGCCGGGTTGAAACACCTTAACCTGTTCAGATAATCCTTGCTTGTTCAGTTCCTCTTCAAGACGTTCGGCAATTCCGGGACTGCCTGAAGAATGACAACCGGGTCCTCCACAGACCATAACATGCCTTACGAGGCCTTGGGCATTTTTAGTTGAAACCGTATCAGTAACGCGTCGAGTTTCAATGAGCTTAAGACTCTGGGCCTTTAAGGCATTCAAGGTATCGGCATTTTTGAGTTTCATATGGCTTTTCCCTTCCTTCGGTGACGCTTCTTATCGTGGTTCGTAGTTCGTGGTTCGAAGTTAAGGTTCTATTATCACACATCATACTTTGTGCTCGAACTTCGCTGTTCGCACATCGCAGTTAACCTTCTGGACGGTACTTTGCCAGGACCTCATTAATGTCCTGGGCCTCATTCATGCGTCCATGGACTTTGCCGTCGACGATCATGACAGGGGCGAGGCCACAGGCTCCAACGCAACGTAAAGTTTCTAAGGTGAAGAGATTATCGGGAGTGGTTTCTCCAGCTTTAATTTTCAGCTGATTTTCAAGTTCTCCTTTTAATTTTTCTGCTCCTCGGACAAAACAGGCGGTACCTGTGCATACGTTGACAACATGCTCCCCTCTGGGAATCATGGTGAAAAACGAGTAGAAGCTCACAACGCCATAGACAGTGGCTGAAGGGATATCAAGCTTCTGGGCAATATGCCACTGAACACTAGCAGGCAAGTAACCATATATTTCTTGAGCGTAATGCAGGACCCCAATAAGGTTTTCCTTTTTGTAGGTCAAACTGTCAATATAGCCATCCAATTTTTGGACGAACTGATTGCTCGAAGCTGAGTCACACATAGAAATCCTCCTTTATTCAAAGCATCATATAAGCTACTTTTACACCTCCCTTTTGCATTTTTATAGGAAAGCATTCCCTCCTAGAATGAGTAGAGTACCTAGTGCCATCTAACGCTTCGATAACTTCTACCCAATTAAAGATTACCAGTATCTTACTAAACCGTCTATAGTAGATTGATATCGCCTTAATCTATTTACATTATAGTAAATTCCCCTTCCAGCATGTCTTGCTCTAAGAGATGTTACATTTATTCATCAATCCATTCGGTAAAACCGATTTTCGGATCTCCTTTTGAACACATTTTACCATCTCGGCAAAAATTTCTACGGAATTAAAAAATTGACAGTTATTTTTGTAAAATAGCACAAAAATAAACCGTCAATTTTTAAAAATTTTCATGAAGATTCTTTATAGAAAAACAATAAGACATACCCACATAACTCTAAACATAATCAACACAACTCAATCCATCTTCAGAATGACAACCTATTAACCTACACGCTGGGCTGAAACTTTGCCTGAATGACATCATAAAGCTTTGGATCCTCGGCACCGAGATACCAGATAACTATTCCATTAATATCGTACTTGTTTACCAAATCTAAAAGGGTAGCAAAAGAACTTGCATCTATGAACCAAACTTCATGGACAACTTCGTTTGCGGTATAGGTAAAATGTGTACCTTGTTGAGCATCTTCAATGATTGGAGCATTATAACGGCTAGCGGTGGAAATTGCATAATTATAGTTTATTCCTTTGCCCACTTGTCCTTGCTCAAGGGGCCAGTCATAACCATAGGTCGGTACCCCGAGAACAATTTTGCTTTTTGGGATTGCTAAAACTGCATAGGCCAGCACTTTATCAACCCAATCAGCAGGGGCAATCGAACCAGGTACACCACCAAACCAGTGAAAGTCATACCCCATTATCCGAACAAAATCTGCTGCTTGGCCGATTCCTATATAATCATGAGCTTCGGAACCACTCCAGTCCCCGACTGGATCCAACTTGGCATGGACCGTTACGATAAGCTGTTTGCCTATGGCTGCAAGGGCCGCTTTCAACTCATGGAGGAATATCACATATAGCTCTTTATCCCGTACAAATATGTTTTCATAGTTAATGTCGATGCCGTCATAAAATAATCTGCTTACTAGGCTTACAATATTGTTAATATGTTTCTGCCGAATAATTGGGTCGTTAAGAACAGCCGAGATTTGTTCGCTGCTAAAAGCGTTTGATATAAGAGGAATCATTTTAATGCCATGTGTTCTGGCAAAGGAAAGAATTGAATTGTCCTCCGCACCGGTATACTTTATGATTTCCCCTGTTGTTTTTACTTCGTACCAAAATGGAGACAGGTTGTCAACTATGTCGGGGTGATTTTGCACTGATCGAAAGCCCTGAGTTTGCAGCCAAGACGGAAGCCATCCTCCGACTGATCTTATAAGTAAAGGCTTTGGCTGAAGTCTTAGAATCAAAATCTGTTGACCAATACTTAGTTTTTGGGGATCGACTCCGGGGTTTGTGGTCATTAGATTAGCTAAACTTAAGTTGAACTGTAAGGCAATTCTATAGAAGGTATCCCCGGATTGAACTGTGTATCGTTGGTAGCCTAGATCTTTGCCTTGGAGAGCTTGCCATGTATTAGGTCCAACGATTCCATCAGGCATAAAGCCATTATCCTTTTGAAACTGAATTACGGCCTGCATTGTTTTCAAACCAAATATCCCATCTGCCGTTCCAGGATCATAGCCTAATCTTTGTAATATCATCTGAAGTTCTTTTACTTCAGTTTCTCTTGAACCTCGTCTCAAAGTCGCCAAAGCTGTCACTTCTTTCCTTCTATCTTTCATACAGTTTAAAAATACCTAACGTTAGATATTCTATGCTCCTAATTATTTGAAGGTACTTACTGGACCAAATATTAAGGAGTATAGAATGGGTATAGTTCAAAGTGCCGGTGGGGGAATAGAAAAAGCCTTCCCAACGTATTTTAAATGTAGGAAGACGTTTTTTGTTGTTTCTTTGAGAGGAATTTCTACTCATTTATACAAAGTAATGTAACATCTATTATAAAAGTTGTAAATTCTTGCCTGTTCACCATGAGATTACTCTACCAACATTTCCTTGATGGTACATTTCACATTGAGTTTTGCCGCAGCCTCCAGAACTCTGATTTTCTCGCAAAGCCTTGCTTTGTCAACTGTCCAAATCTGGTCTAATACAATCCACCCATCAACATCACCAACAGTAAGCCTAACACGGGTAGGATATCCTTAAATCCTCGAAACGTATCATTTTCTGGAGATAGTGATTTTGACATTTGGCGCTAGTATATAGGGGCCTCTGGCATCCTCAAACTCTTAATCAAATTTTAACTAATCCAAGTAAAGACATTATATACACCTGGTAAAGCTACCATCCCATTGAAGGAAGATGGAGACCCACCTACATACTGATCAAATCTGTCTAAACCTTCAATAGAAGCCTTCCAAAGTTCAGCTCCGGTTTGAACACTTAAAGCTATTAATTGTCCTGTTGGCGATGGTACAAATACTTTATCACCTACTATTGCTGGAATAGGTGTTTTATACTCCGAAGGGATAACCTGGGTTGTTATTAGATAAGTCCATAGCACTTTCCCGGAGTTCTTGTCAAAGGCATATAACTTCTGGGACTGATCGATTATATAGACTCTCTCTCTGTCTACAGCAGGGCTTGCTACTATTGAACTTTCTGTAGATCCTTTCCATAATATAGTCCCATTTAAGGAATTTAATGAATAGAGACTTCCTCTAACTGAGCCTACGAAGATTTGCCCATTTAAAACTGGTGAAGTTAGGTTCCCGTCCAAAGGACCAATAGCTGCAATCGTTTCCACAGTAGTTCCTTTATCCTCTAAAATGAGTAATCTTTCTAACCATGTCTGATAAACCTTATTTCCAGAGACTGCTACAGGACCATTTGATGCAGATGAAGCCCAAAGCAATTGACCGGTTTCTGCATCGAATGCATGGGTATTATTAGGTGCATTGACGTAGGGACCCGATGCAGGCACATAAACTTTAGCTCCGGATACCGTTACGGAGTAGATTGGTTGAATATCAGCCTCCCACAGTAACGTTCCTGTATTTCCATTATCTCTAATCGCTCGTAATTTATCTCCCGTACAATAGACAACACCATTTCGGAAAGCTGGAGTTCCAAGAGCTTGCCCATTTCCAAGTCTCATACTCCATCTAATTTGCCCGGTAGCTCTGTCGATTGCGTAAATCTCAGCAACTGTTACAGTACCAGCTTGCACGTAAATGCTATCGCTTGTTAATAACGGAGTAAGTTTACCAGGGGTAGTACGAATAGCTTGATAGTTCCGTAAGGGTAAGTTAATATTTGTACTTTCGTAGTGGGATTGAAGATTATCTTTGCCCAAAGTTAACCATCCTGGTCCAGTTTCCGGTAGCGGTGAAGGTGAAGAGGGAATAGGGGTTACAGGTCCCTGCGCTACTACGGAAAGTATAGACCAGGTTTTTGGTCCTACAATACCATCTGCTATTAAACCTTTATCACGTTGAAAGTTTCTTACTGCGATATCTGTTTGTCCTCCGAAAATTCCATCGATAGGTCCGGGGTTATATCCAAAGCTCAATAATTTTTCTTGTAAATTCATCACCTCAGTTCCCCGATTGCCTCGCTGTAAGGTAGGCATAGCCACTTGGACCGGAATATTTAGTTTTTGCCCGATAACCAAAACGTTAGGATTGACTAAGTTGTTAGCATCAATTATTGCTTGTATGGAAACGTTGTACCGTTTGGACAAGACGAATAGAGTGTCACCTGACTGAACTATGTGTACAATCACAATAATTACCTACCTTCGAAAGTTTCTATCAGCTTACGTTGATAGAAATTTGATGGTGCAATGAATGAACTAAAACTTTTTCAAGGGTTTCCAAGGTATGGGAGGTAGATTTCTCTTTGAGGATATTTTCTTTACTTCGGTATCGTAGGAGTAACTATGCTGTTGCTAGATGATATTGCCGCAACTGTAAGGGCGCTAATACCTCCACCTGCCAGAGCCCAGGTCGGCATAAATCCATTGCGAGTCAGTGTACTGACTGGCCCAGCGAGTTTGGGGATTGTTATCAAAGGCTTTAGCGGCCGAAAATTTAGAGGTTTCGGAAGAAGAGGCGACAAAATTACTTTTATAGACACTGAATTCTCAGAGCGAATAACCATAACTATTATTAGCTCTTTGAGTGCCGTACATCCTGACATACCGACCGCTGGCGGCTAAGTTATCGATATCATCCGTTCCGCCATCTCCGGTTGAGGTACGGTAAACGGTCGTCCAGTTGAGCTTATCATTGGAAACTTCGATACGATAGGCCTTGACATAAGCAGCTTCCCAGTTCAAAACAACCCGCTTGATGCTGGTTTCTGTTCCTAAATCAACGTAGATCCATTGGGGGTCACTGCCTCCCACTTGGAAGTTATAATGGGCTAACGTATTTTACACGTTAGGAGAGCGTTCCTTTTGCTAGTTATTACGAAAAATTAAAAAGCAAAGGCCTGAGCTCGGTACAGCAATTATAGAAATTGAGAAACGCTTGTCTGTCACCGTGAAATAAACTGCCGACTATCCCCTCTGCCCAAATCTACGTCAAAGCCCGCCGCCTGAATTCTACGTTCTATACAATATCGGCAATCTTCTGGATGATCATCTCCACAAATCTTGTTTTCATAAAGTTCATATTGTTTCCTAACCGATGTAGGGGTAATAATTGGCATCACTACATTAGCGCCCGCTTTCAAAGCGAGCTCCCTACCTTGGGGATCCAGAGTGCCGAGTGCCGTCGTGGCCGGAATAAGACTATCGGGAATAAGCAGTCTCGCCAAGGCCACCATCACCAACGTATCCTTGAGTGTCCCGCCTTTTTCCGCTCCCAGTGGTGTCTCACTATGCGGAATAAACGGTCCGATTCCGATCATATCTGGATGAAATTCCTTTAAATATCGTAAGTCATCAGCCAAATCCGCGGGTGTTTGTCCAGGCAAACCCACCATAAACCCCGCCCCCACTTGGTAGCCCAAGTCCTTTAAGGCGCTCAAACAGGCCCGGCGATCATCAAAGAGCATCGTCGGATGTAGCTTTTCATACAGTTCTTGCGATGCCGTTTCATGGCGCATCAAAAAGCGATCTGCACCGGCGGCAAAAAGTCTTTGATAAGTTTCCGGTCGCCGCTCGCCGATGGACAACGTAATGGCTACCTCTGGATAACTCTTCCTAATTGCTCTAATTAGATCAATGAAAATCTCCTCTGTGTACCAAAGATCTTCCCCGCTTTGCAAGACAAACGTCCGGTAACCTAATTTATACCCTTGAGCACAACAGGTCAAGATTTCTTCCGGAGTTAACCGATAGCGTTCCACTTTGGCATTAGAAGCCCGAATCCCGCAGTACCGGCAATCCTGCCGACAAATATTCGAGAACTCGATCAGCCCTCTCAAATAAACTTTATCTCCATAATAGGCCTGTTTCGTCTTCAGTGCGTAGCGGTATAAGATCTCTCTATCCGCATGAGTTATGTTTTCTAAGAGGTATGTGATTTCCTCTTTTGTGAGGTCGTTTGTTTGATAGACTTTCTCTAATAAATTATGCCTGGTACTCACAAAAACCACTTCCTCCATCCTGTATTATTCATATTACCCAAGGATAGAGTAGGCAGGTACGTTGTTTCTGATACTGAAAGAAAAAACATTGTACCTGCCTCTCTGTCTCACCTCGTCGTATCTTCGTTCACTTTCGAGCGTTGCACCCCTAAGCTCTCAGCATAGTTCTTCCTCTTCCAAAATTATCTTAGCCAGGGGGAATGGTTCAAGGGCTCTCGGAAGTAAGCCCTGAACATAAGCAATGAGAATACCGTAGTTGACAATGGGCACACCATGATATTTTGCACCGTCTACCCTGCTGAGCATTCCTGTTCTGTTCATCATACAGGCTCCACAATGGACGATCAGGGCATATTTCTTAATGTCATCAGTAAAAGTTGCTCCTGCGGAGAATTCAAAATCGATCTGCTTCCCAGTCCGCTGACGTATCCACCGGGGTATCTTCACCTTGCCAATATCGTCCGCTTGTCGGTGATGTGTACACCCTTCAGCTATTAAAACCTTATCTCCATCCTTAAGTCTTTCGATGGCTTTAGCACCTTTTATGAATTCTGTTAAATCTCCCTTTTGTCTGGCAAAAAGAATAGAAAATGACGTCATTAAAATATCCTTGGGGGTATCTGCCGCAACTTTTAGAAAGACCTGCGAATCGGTGACGACCAGCTTTGGCTTTTTAGCCAGATTACTTAAAGTTTCTCTCAGTTCGAATTCCTTAGTTACAATCGCCATAGCATCGCTTTCCAGAATGTCTCTTATGGTTTGCTGTTGGGGAAGAATAAGCCTCCCCTTTGGCGCTGCTTTGTCAATAGGAGTAACAAGTACCACAAAATCGCCCGGGTTAATTAGATCTCCCACAATTTTAAACTTATCTTCATCCTCCGGAATAACAGAAATGATAGCGTTCTTTAATTCCTTGATCCCCTGCTTCTGAAGAGCGGACACAGAAACTATCGGAATGCCCAGTGACTCTTGAAGATTCGTTGCTAGTCTGTTAGGATCATCATTATCGAGGATATCGATCTTATTTAAAACCACAATAATTGGTTTCTTCTTTGCCTTAAACTTATCTATGATTAAGCTGTCTTCTTCACTAATTCCTCTCTTGACATCAACGATTAGCAGCGCCACATCTGTAATATCTAGAACCTCCAAGGTCTTCTGAATTCTGAGCTGTCCTAATTCTCCGACATCGTCAATTCCGGCTGTATCAATGATTACACAGGGCCCGATCGGTAATATTTCCATTGCTTTAAATACTGGGTCAGTCGTTGTGCCCTTCACGTCTGACACTATCGCTGTTTCCTGTCCTGTTATGGCATTGATCACGCTGGATTTCCCCGCATTTCTCTTGCCAAATAGCGCCAAATGGACTCTCACGCCTCTCGGCGTTTCATTCAAGCTCATCAAAATCCCTCCCCAGATCATCCTACGGGGAATGCCCACTTCTATAAATGGGCATTCCCCCGGTGCTCCGCTTCAAACGGGTTAAACTCCCCACCTGAAGCCCTGATGTTCAGCTTTAGCTAAACGAGTTTACTTTCCAGGGACTCCAAGAAGGCCCGGTATTCCTGGTTTTGTGACTTCAAATGGATTCAATATCTCGTTGATTCTAGAATTAGAGAAAATTTTTTCTTCTATTAATATGTCTCTTACTGTCTTATCTTCTCGTAAAGCTTTTCTTGCTATATAACCGGCTTTTTCATAGCCTAGGTGATGAACCAAAGCGGTAGCCAGCACTGCTGATCTTTCAAGAGTTTCTTGGCATTTTTCTTTATTCGCTTTAATTCCTGCGATGCACTTCTCTCTAAATATAGTGACTCCCTTATCCAGCAGTTCTAGTGATTCCAATAAGCATTCCGCTATAAGAGGCATAAATGAGTTGAGTTCAAGCTGCCCTGAAGAAGCGGCCATCGTAATAGCATAATCATTGGCCATAACTCTCATCGCAACCTGGCCTATCATTTCTGGTATTACCGGGTTCACCTTTCCGGGCATAATTGTTGAACCGGCCTGCATCTGAGGAAGCTCTATTTCACCGAACCCTCCCTTGGGACCTGAAGATAGCAGTCTTAAATCATTGGATAGTTTCAAAAGGTTGGTGCTGCAGGCTTTCAAAAGTCCGGAAACTTCTACAAATACGTCATTATTTTGGGTTATATCCAGGGGATAGTCGGACCTAGCCAAACCTAGTCCTGTTAACTCCTGAATAACATCCGTAACCATAAATATGTACTTGTGAGAAGCATTGACACCAGTGCCGATGGCCGTACCTCCCAGATTAATCTGCCTCAATCGTTCTTCTACCTTGTAGACTCTCCAGCGGTCTCTTTCTATAGCCTTGGCATACGCCCCAAATTCCTGTCCCAACATCATCGGCAACGCATCCATTAGCTCAGTCCTGCCAAGTTTGAGCACATCACTAAATTCGATTTCCTTTCCCTGCAACGCTTCCTGAAGTTCTGCCAGAGAATTGCTTAATTTTCTGAGCAGATGAATCGCAGCAATTCTCAGTGCTGTTGGATAAACATCATTCGTCGATTGCGACATGTTAACATCATTTAGCGGATGAACAATTTCATAGTCGCCTTTTTTTCCGCCTAATATCTCAATCGCCCTGTTAGCAATAACTTCATTCACGTTCATATTCGTTGATGTGCCCGCGCCTCCTTGAAAAGTGGATACTATAAATTCATGATCGAATTTGCCTTCAATAACTTCCTCACTGGCTCGAATTATCGAATCTGCTTTATCCTCCGTCAGTTGCTTTAATTGTTTATGTACCATTGCTGCTGCCTTTTTTATTAAAGCAATTTCGTAGATGAGTTTTAGATTGACACCTTTGGACCCTAAATCAAAGTTCTCTTGCGCCCTTTTTGTGTTGATCCCACAAAATGAATTTTCTGGAATATTCCATTCTCCAATTTGGTCCTTTTCAATTCTAAAATTCACGTTATTTCCTCCACAAATTATGGCTTTCTAATTTACTTACATCAGTGATCTACCAAAAGCAACTATTGCAAAGAGAGCACTTAAGCGGAATTTGCGTAAGCGAACGCAGACAATGAAGCGTTAAGCACGCCAACGGGACTTGTCCATGGATGGACTGATGCCGCGGTGCCATGGATGGCAAAGAGCGGCACACATGCAGTAGTACCTGGGGGTTTTGGCGTGTAGCTTTATTGTCAAGTGAGTAGCAAATGCAGCGTGGGCGAACGTACATTAGTTGCTTGACCCGCAATTCGTGGTTTCCGCAGGATATCATTAGGACACTCTAGAACCTTAAATCTCTCTCTCCGGCCTCAATTCTTTTCAGTTTCTCTTCAGCCGCTTTTCTGGCTGCCTCCTTAGGAATATCCATAAGTCCTTTTTCGATAACTTTTTTACCTAATTCTTTCATCTCATCATCGGCATAGTCTAAAAGGAATTCTCTAAAGGTAAGCAAAGCATTCGGTTGACAAACATTGCCTATTTGTCCTGCTTTAGCCAAAACCATAAACCGATCCCCAGTTCTTCCTTCTCGATAGCAAGCAGTACAGTAGCTAGGTATATAACCACTTTCACACAAACTCTTAATGACTTCCATCGGTGATCGATGATCGGCCACTTCAAATTGCGGTTTTTCGACTGTTTTATCAATTCCATGTTCCTTCGAGTAAGCGCCTACTCCTGTACACGAGCCGGCACTGAATTGTGAAATTCCTAGGGCGAGTACTTCCTCCCTAAAACCGGCCTCTTCTCTGGTCGATAATATCATACCCGTATAGGGAACAGCCAATCTTAAAACCGCGACTAGTTTTTTAAATTCATCATCTGTAACAAGGTAGGGCAGATCATTCAGATCCACGCCCTCAGCGGCTCTCAGTCTGGGAACAGAAATTGTGTGCGGACCAACGCCGAAGGCATCCTCGAGATGTTCAGCATGCATAAGCATCGCTATTGTTTCGTATTTGTGCTCATATAATCCGTATAATACCCCAATACCCACATCACCAATTCCAGCTTCCATGGCTCTGTCCATGGCTGTAGTATGCCAATTGTAATTATGCTTGGGACCTGTCGGATGCATTTTTTCATAAACTTCTTGATTATACGTCTCCTGGAATAGAGTATATGTACCAATGTCAGCATCTTTTAAGCGTTTATAATTCTCAACGGTCGTTGCCGCTACGTTGATGTTAATTCGCCTTATGCTTCCATTATCAAATTTCAACGAATAGATTTTCTTTATGCACTCAATTACATAATCCAAGGAGCAATTGATTGGATCTTCTCCTGCCTCTATGACAATTCTTTTGTGGCCTAAAGACTCTAGTATTTTCACTTCCTCTTCTAATTGTTCCATAGTCAGTTTGCTTCTCTTGAGACTCTCATTACAGGCCTGATAGCCGCAATATACACAGCCATTGACACAATAACTACTTATATATAGTGGTGCAAATAAAACGATTCTCTTGCCATATATTTTTTCCTTTATTTCTTTAGCCGTCTTAAACATTTCAGTCAAAACATTAGGATCATTAATATTTAGCAGAACTGCAGCTTCTCTATGGCTCAGTCCTTGACAAGTCTTTGCTTTTTCAAGAATTGCTCTGACTAGATCCTTTTCTTTAGCCTTTTCAACACCTTCATCCAATGATTTTCTTATTTCTTCGTCAATAATGAAATCTTTCGCCAAATACTCTTGCATTTTTATTCCTCCAATTTCTTAGTTAAAGCCGATTTAACATTTACCCCTTTGATCTTCCCTAATTTACCTGTCATCGCACTAATTTCATCCGAGGTTCCCTCAACGATCAAGGAGATAATCGATATGCCTCTTTCTTTACGAGGGATCCCCATTCTGCCGATTATGATGCTGGCCAATTCATGCAACGTTTCATTAACCTTATTAGCACTTTCAAATTCTTCAATCACGATGCCTATGACGCCTATTCTCTTATCCATGTTTTGTTTCCTCCAAATATAGAAAACCAGTCAGTTTATACAACTAAAATAGCTAAGGTGCCTTCTTACAACAGTAAGAAGGCACCTTAGCTATTAACCTTCTCCTTTTGCTCAGAATAATCCTTACAATCAGGTGTAGTTTTGCGGTTTGTGGGATCCACTTTGCCGGATAATTCCAACACAACAGATAAATCCACTCCCTATAAAATTTTTTAGACAAACTTAAACATAGTCAATACTAGATTTTCTTTCGTGCCGTATAGCTGGTATGCAGCAATTGATGCGCTTTCTTCCCGTAGGGTTCGCCCAAGAAATCTTTATATAGACCAATAATAGCCAGATTTTCATGCGACTTGCGCAAGGGTTTGGCACGGTCTTCACGGTAAATAGCGGAAGCTCGCGCTTTAAGAATTTCCATGTTGCCATGATGATAGGGTTGTCCGCCGCCCCCGATACAGCCGCCCGGGCAAGCCATGATCTCTATGACGTCATAATTGCTTTCCCCAGCTTGTATTTTCTCCAGAACAGTGCGAGCATTACCTAGACCATGGATAACAGCAATCCGATAATCGCGTCCGGCTATCGGGATGACCGCCTCCTTGATTCCATCCATTCCTCGGAGAGCCTCGAACTCCACTTTTTCTAGAGTTTCGCCAGTTAGAACCTCATAGGCCGTTCGTAGGGCCGCTTCGAGAACTCCGCCTGTCGCTCCAAAGATGACGGCAGCACCTGTTGATTCTCCCAAGGGATGATCAAATTCCTGATCTTTAAGATGATCAAAATGAATGCTGGCTTCCCTGATCATACGAGCTAGTTCACGTGTGGTGATAACGATATCTACATCCGCGGTTTCTGCTCCTTGTGCTAGTTCTGGGCGGGCTGCTTCGTATTTTTTGGCGACGCAGGGCATCACGGAAACAACGGTTATCGTTTTAGGATCAATACCTAACGTTTTAGCGTAATAACTTTTGGTTAAGACACCTAACATCTCATGAGGGGATTTGCAGGTTGAAGGAATGTCTAAGAGATCCGGGAATTGATGCTCGAAGAATTTGACCCAAGCTGGGCAACAACTCGTGAGCAGCGGCAATCGCCCACCATGTTTTATACGGTGAACAAGCTCTGTTGCTTCCTCCATAATGGTCAAATCGGCAGCAAAGTCTGTATCAAAGACACGGTCAAATCCGAGTCGCCGCAAGGCCGCAACCATTTTGCCAGTGACAATTGTCCCTGGTTCTAAATCAAATTCTTCACCTAGAGCAACCCGTACGGCCGGTGCTGTTTGTACTACAACAAATTGGTTGGGATCGTTGAGGGCTTTCCAAACTTTATCCACTTGATCCAATTCAGTTAAAGCACCTGTTGGACATACCGCCAGACATTGTCCACAGAACGTGCAAGCAGTTTGGTTAAGAGGTAAATTAAAGGCTGTTTTAACCACCGTCTCGAAACCACGCCCTACTGCAGAGTATACGCCAACTGTCTGAACTTCATTACACATCGTTTCACAGCGGCGACAACGAATACATTTGTTAGGATCTCGGACAATCGAAGAACTCGACTGGTCAATTTCAAACTCTGATTCTGCCCCTTCATAACTAATCGCTCTCACACCTAATTCTGCGGCAAGAGCTCTTAGGTCACAGTCCATATTTTTTGCGCAGGTTAAACAAGATTTCGGGTGGTCAGAGAGGAGAAGTTCGACCATAGCTCGTCTAGCTTGGATGGCACGTAGGGAATCAGTTTTAACAACCATACCACTCGCTACCGGAGTTGAACAGGAGGAAGCTAGGTTACGTCGACCCTCGACTTCGACCACACAAACTCTACAAGAAGCAATGTTATTGTTGTAATGCATTTCATTAAGTTTTAGATGGCATAAGGTAGGAATATCAATATTTACGGTTCGGGCTGCGTCCAAAATGGACGTTCCTTCGGGTACAGTTAGAGGTATGTCATTAATTGTTAGCTGTATATCCATAGGGAGTCCTCCTTTAAAGCAAACTTGGCTGGCGCTCGACGACGAAGACACTGTCTTCGTACGGGTTAAACCATCTTGCAGCACTGTCTTCGCACGGGTTAAACCTTCTTGCAGCTTGCGAAAGCGGCCGCCTAGTTGCACTTATGCCCACGCATTCTAATAAGAAGGGTACAGGGGTACCTTAATGGCGGATGATGGCGCCGATAACACGGCATTGTTCCATACATGCCCCGCATTTTAGGCAGCGTTCTTGATCAATAACGTGGCGTTTCTTGGTTGAGCCAGAGATACAAGACATGGGGCATTTCTTGACGCAAAGGGTACAGCCTACACACTTATCCGTGATTTCATATTTCAACAAGCTCTGACAGACGCCAGCTGGACAAGTTTTATCTACGATATGCGCGACATACTCGTCTCGGAAGTACTTCAAGGTAGAGAGGATGGGATTGGGTGCACTTTGTCCAAGCCCGCAAAGAGCTGTGTCCTTAATGATATGACAAAGTTTCTCCATGTTCTCTAAATCCTCTAACGTCCCTTTGCCTTCGGTGATCTTTGTCAAGATTTCATAAAGACGTTTGGTCCCGACTCGGCAGGCGGTACAGCGACCACACGACTCGTCCATCGTAAACTCCAGGAAATATTTAGCGATATTAACCATGCAATCGTCTTCATCCAAGACAATGAGCCCTCCAGAGCCCATCATAGAACCGATGGCAGCTAACGACTCATAATCAATAGGGGAATCTAAATACTTGGTCGGAATACATCCACCGGAGGGCCCCCCAGTTTGGGCTGCTTTAAACGTTTTGTGTTGTTTAATTCCTCCGCCAATGTTAAAAATAATTTGCCGGAGGGTTGTCCCCATGGGGACCTCGACTAGCCCTACATTGTTGACTTTTCCAGCTAAAGCAAATACTTTTGTTCCTTTGCTTTTCTCTGTGCCAATTGAAGCAAACCAATCGGCTCCTTTTAAAATAATAGCGGGGATATTGGCCAATGTTTCGACATTGTTGACACACGTTGGTTTACCCCAAAGCCCCTTTTGGGCAGGAAAGGGAGGTTTGACAGTGGGTTCTCCCCGAGCCCCCTCAATGGAATGGATCAGAGCCGTCTCTTCACCACAGACAAAAGCTCCTGCTCCGTATTTAAGCTCAATGTCAAAAGAGAAATCGCTTCCTAAAATACTTTTTCCAAGTAATCCGTATTCTCGGGCTTGCGCAATAGCGATCTTCAACCTGTGAATGGCTGCAGGGTATTCAGCTCGAACATAGATAAATCCCTCGGAAGCCCCAATCGTAGAACCAGCGATGATCATAGCCTCTAAAACACTATGAGGGTCGCCCTCCAGGACGGATCGATCCATAAAGGCCCCCGGATCCCCTTCGTCAGCATTACAAATGATATAGCGTTGATCGGCTTGGCTTTTGCGCGTGAATTCCCATTTCACGCCCGTGGGGAAACCCGCGCCGCCACGCCCTCGAAGACCACTATCTTTAAGAACGTCAATAACGTCCAGAGGCGTCATGTTAAAAAGAACTTGGGATAAGGCCTGATAACCATCAGCGGCGATATATTCAAAAATGTTTTCAGGAGCAATATGGCCAACGTTGCGTAGAGCAATTCGAAGTTGTCCATCATAAAAAGGAATGTTGCTAGCAAAACGTTCCTTGGTATTCGGATCCATATAGAGGAGGTGCTCTACCTGTTTTCCCTGAATGAAGTGTTCTTCGACAATGGTTGCTACGTCATCAGCAGAAACCTCACAGTAGGTTACATTATCTGGGTGGATCTCAATCATCGGCCCTTTTTCACAAAAACCAAAACAGCCGGGTTGAAAAACTTTAATTTGCTCAGATAATCCTCGTTGGTTGAGTTCCTCTTCAAGACGTTCGGCGATTCCAGGACTGCCTGAGGAGTGGCAACCAGGTCCTCCGCAGACCATAACGTGTTTTAAGCCTTGAGTATTTTTAGATGTCACAGTATCAGCAACGCGCCTTGTTTCAATGAGTTTTAGACTTTGGGCTTTTAAAGCATTTAAGTCCTCGGTATTTTTGAGTTTCATTTGGCTTTTCCCTTCCTTCGGTTACGCTTTTTGTCGAGGTTCGGGGGATCGAAGTTCGAAATTCAGGTCTGAATATCTTGCTTCATGTTTCGTACTTCGCAGTTAACTTTCTGGTCGGTACTTTGCCAGGACCTCATTAATGGCTTGTGCCTCATGCATGCGTCCATGAACTTTACCATCGACAATCATAACTGGGGCGAGGCCACAGGCTCCAACGCAACGTAATGTTTCTAAGGTAAAGAGATTATCCGGAGTGGTTTCTCCTGCCTTAATTTTTAGTTGATTTTCAAGTTCATCTTTTAATTTTTCTGCTCCTCGTACAAAACAGGCAGTCCCTGTGCATATATTGACAACGTGTTCCCCCCTGGGAACCATAGTGAAAAACGAGTAGAAGCTCACAACGCCATAGACTGTGGCGGAAGGGATATCAAGTTTCTGGGCAATATGCCACTGGACATTATCAGGTAAGTAACCGTATATTTCTTGTGCATAATGTAAAATTCCAATCAGGTTTTCTTTTTTGTAGGTTAAGCTGTCGATATAATCATCCAGCTTTTGCGCAAATTTATTTGGCGAAGCGCTATCACACATAGAAATCCTCCTTCATTGAAACAATGTAGTTTACGTTCAAACCTCCTTTTCGTAATGTAAGGGAAAAATCTGTCAGATTATTTTTTGTTTTGCGAATCTATGATTAGTTTATCTTTCTTCTCCCTGATTTGTCGTGTTTATGGAGGTAAGAAAAGAGTTTTGTAAGTAAAGAATATTAATATAGAAAGTTTTGATAATTAAGAAAGTAACATCTGTGATTTCGTAAATAAAGAAAACTAAGACTGCCGCCTTCCTCAATCTTAGCGAAGGCGGCAGCCTTAGTTGCACTGGCCCCCAATAGGCCTTTCATAAAAGAATAAATAATTTAACAGGTCGTCCACCCGTGCCGTATCTGAGTTCAGATTTTAATACCCTGCGCTGTTCTAAAAATTCAAGGTAATGACGTACTGTGACCCTAGTGAGCTTAACTCCTTCTGCGACTTCCTCTGCAGAAAGAGGACGGCGGGTTGCTTGCAGAAATTGTACTATATGCTCAAGAGTTACTCTAGATAAACCCTTAGGCAAGCCTTCCGCTCCACTATACCAAGGACTTTCCATACTAAATTCCGGATTTAGTTTGGTCGCACCTGTATAGTCAGTGGTCAGCTCAGTCATAGTCATATTACCCCTCATCAGTTCCATAACATTATGAATTTCATTATTATCAAGTGATTCATTTTTGAGGTTACTATGAGTTACCTGATTAATTTCTCCTGTTAACACCTGGATTTGGTCTACCATTTGGTTAAAGGCATCCTTCAACTCCTTGATTTCCTTTGCACTGGAAACGTTTATACTCTGCGTCAATTGTTCTGTTGCAACTTCCTGGGCTCCTGACATAATATTCTGCAAAGGATAGATAATTGCTTTGCGCAGAGAACGCAAGGTGAGAAAAACAATTAAGACAGTCAAAACCAATCCCAATGTGCCCATCGTTATCAAAGACCTTGTGAAAAAACTCTGACCGCCGGTCTGTGGGATTTTTACACAAAACATTCCGATGATTTTATCACTTTCTGCACGTAAGGGGAAATAACCAGCTTGGTTCCATCGATCCCCATTATCTTCATCTCCAAGATACGTCTGCCCATTTTGCAATACTGTCTGGGCGACATTAGCAGAAGCTTTTCCACCAAGAACTGGATCACCATTTGAACTAAGTTCTGAGGTCACCACAGGCATCTCCCCCAGAAACACTGTCACAGTATCTCCCGTTAGGCGAGATAAATGATCTATTATGTTATTATTGAAGCTGATCTTAACTGGTCCTTTATATAACTCCCCATCTTGCACAGACCATGAGCCGGGATATTTTGTATCAATTATTTCTTTACATGTTGCCAAATCTGCTTGTGCTTTAATCTTCGCAGCGACCACATCGTGGTCTTTCATCTGCCAACCAAGGACCACGCAGAAGCCACCCATTAGTATAAAAAAAGCACACAGCGGCAATATTAAAATTTGATGTTTGAGTAAACGCACAAATACCCTTCTTCCATTGATCTCACTAAATATTATTCATCTAATATGCACAAGTCTTTAAAGATTTGTTTTTTAAAGTAGGAACGTTAATTTGAGACTAATCACCCAATCCAAATTCAACAAATATCCAATTATGTAATTATTTTTAATATTAACAACCTCCTTTTGTGATACTCTTCATGTATTATAACCTTATTCACCTCAAGTTTCTAAATAATATTAAAAGATTGCAACTTTTTTGTGTGTTTAATGTGTGTTTAAAAGGATTTATACGATTATTAGGAATTCTCAAAGATCTCGAATACTTGCTCAAGGAAATAAACCAAAGCCCGACAGCACAAGTGGGCTGCGTAAGAGATAGGTTATGTTGTATAATGATAAAAGACTTTTTGTTAAATTAATTATCAAATAGGTATATTTCAAGCAGGATTATTATAATCAATGTAGAATATAACTAATTAAGGTAACAGCCTAATGCGCCATGAAATCCATTCGAAGGAAAATAGTTAAGTACACATCATCATAAATAATATGAATTTTTTAAGAATTAGTCAAATAGTAGTGTCAGAAAAAAATGCTGTTAAAGTCTAGAGTCTTTAGCTGCCGAAAGTAATAAGTGTGAGTCTGTATAAATTCCAGTCTTTCGCAAACTAATAAAGAGATGGCAAACTGGAACAATGTGTGATATCGACTTCGATTTCTTCGAAGCATATAATGATGATTACGACCTCTCTTCTCTGTGCCATACCAAAAATAAAATCACTGTATCCTTGATCAAGGCAGCCACCAAACCTTTTTTAGCCAAAACAATGAGATTGGGCCATTCTGCTTGGATTGCATTATCTATTAAAATTATTATAGGAGGTTAATTATAATGAGTTTTGAAATTAACAAGAGTGTAAAATGGGTCGGCAAAATCGACTGGGAATTAAAAAAATTTCATGGTGATGAACTCTCTACTCACCGCGGTTCCAGCTATAATTCCTACCTCGTCCGAGACGAAAAGATAGCCTTGATTGATTGTGTATGGACGCCCTTTGCCAAAGAGTTTGTTGCTAATTTGAAGAAAGAAATTGATTTAAATACGATTGATTATATCATTGCAAACCATGGTGAACCTGATCACAGTGGGGCTTTACCAGAATTAATGAAAGAAATCCCCAACACTCCAATTTATTGTACTGCCAATGCTATCAAATCCCTAAAAGGTCAATATCATCAGGATTGGAATTTCGTACCTGTTAAAACGGGGGATAAATTAAGCCTTGGTTCCAAAGAGTTTATTTTCATTGAGGCAAGAATGCTCCATTGGCCTGATACGATGTTCACCTACTTGACCGGCGATAATATCCTGTTCAGTAATGACGGTTTTGGGCAGCATTTAGCCTCTGAGCATATGTTCAATGACTTAGTCGATCAAGCAGAGTTATACCACGAGGCCCTTAAATATTATGCCAATATTTTAACTCCGTTCAGTAAATTCGTTAGCAATAAAATTACTGAAATCCTAAGCTTTAACCTGCCGGTTGATATAATCTGCCCCAGTCATGGCCTAATTTGGCGGGATAATCCGCTGCAAATGGTCCATAAATATATGGAATGGGCTAAGGATTACCAAGAAAACCAAATTTCGATTATTTATGATACTATGTGGAACAGTACCCGGCAGATGGCTGAACAAATAGCGGCTGGGATAAAATTGAGCGATCCAGCTGTCACTGTCAAACTGTTTAATGCTAATTCTACACATGCCGATAAAAACGACATTCTTACTGAAGTCTTTAAATCTAAAGCCATACTCGTTGGTTCACCGACCATTAATAAAGGCGTATCGTTTGCCGTCGCTGGAATACTAGAAATGATCAAAGGATTAGCGTTTAAAAATAAAAAAGGCGCTGCCTTTGGTAGTTATGGTTGGAGTGGTGAAGGAAACAAACTTATTTCAGCTGAATTAGAACACGGTGGGTTTGAACTACTCAACGAAGGGCTTAAGGTGACCTGGAACCCAGATGACGAAAGCATTATCAAATGTCAGGAATTCGGACAAAGTATTGGAGAAGCTCTCAAGTAAATAATAAAATGTACCTATTATAGAAGAAGGGGGAGCGTTTCAAACGCTCCCCCTTCTTCTATAATGTGATAGAGAATTTTGGCACCATTAACTCTCTAATTTACCTAAAAGCCCTTAGTTTGACCTCTTTACTATCCTTCTGGAACTCTTGCCATCTAACTTCCCATCTTTTCCACAGTTTTTCCGACGTTTCCACGGCCACTGGGTCGAATTGGATACCTTTGTTGGTGAGTAGTTCCTCCCAACATTCCTCCCATGACATGGCTTTTCGATAAGGCCTCACCGAAGTGATCGCATCAATCGCATCGGTTACCCCAATTATTCTTGAACCCAAAGGAATTCTATCCCATCTCAAACCATGAGGATAACCACTCCCATCCCATCGTTCATGGTGGTGGAGCACAATTTCAGCAATTTTTTGAAGCCCTTTTGATTTAGCTAGAATTTTGTAGCCGATCTCAGGATGTCTTTGAATCTCAGCCCATTCATGAGGAAGTAATTTCCCTCTCTTGTTTAAAATGTTTTCGGGAATACCCATCTTCCCGATGTCATGAAGATGTGCCGCAATATGTATATTGTCAAGTTCTGAACCTTTCAGTCCCATAGCTCGTGCCAAATCAAACGACATATCCCCCACTCTAGTAGAATGCCCGCTGGTGTATAAATCCTTCGCTTCAAGTGCAGCGGCTAAACATTCAATGATATCATGGAAATGATTAAGTCGGAACATTCCTTGGATGGAGTGAAACATGCGCTATTTCCTCCCTGATTTAGAGATCATCTCTAGAGCTACTTTCCGAATTTATAACATAAATTTTCGACTTCATCTATAGATTCTGAGGACAAGTCTTATAAAATACTTGTCCTCAGATATTAAAGAAACTTCAGTTTTTAGAAGAGAACCTTGCCTGAACGTTGACCCTCGCACTCTCACTTATCATAGCTGTTTAACTAGTTTTAGCTTCGAGTTCTCGTAATAGCCCCTCCAATGAAGCTCCACTACTGGTATGGCATCGAAAGACTGGAATCTTCTTTCTTTTTGCTTCTTTTACGGCTGTGTGAATCATTTGATGGGAAACTGTCGATGTGAATAATACAATTCCATCAGGCTTTCCGATCACCTTTTCAAACCTAGTTGGCATCTGGGTATAGACCTTAACGCGATGCCCCCGCTTGGAGCATATCTCCGTATATTCACTGTGCATCCGATCATGACCTCCAACAAGCACGATACTCATCGAATCCCTCCTTACTCTTGAATTATAAGTATAGATCCTGACATCTTGGATTTTATTTAGAACAATCACATTTACTTTGGGTGCAACCTCCACAGCAAGTGCTTTTACCTTTTTGCATACGCACTATTGTCCGAGCAACAATTAAAACCGTCACGCCAACAATGATACCCCCTAAAATCCAATTGATCATAACATCACCCTTTTCCTTAGTTCTTTATCGATAGTTCCAAATACGCAATGGATCTTCATCCAAATTTTCTTCTTGCTTAACTAAAACCCATTAATTTTCCTACTTGAAAGATAATAAATGCCACTATCCAGGCTACCCCTGTTGAAAATCCCGCTGTAATTAACGTCCACTTCCAGGAGTTCATCTCTCTTTTGATGGTTGCAAAGGCCGCCATGCACGGCAAGTACAGTAAGGAAAACGCCATGAAGGCATAAGCTGTCAAGGGAGTAAACGATGCTTGCAGAGCTGTTATCAGGTCTGTCGAACCTTCTGTTGCTTCTGCGATTCCGTGTAAGATACCCATAGTGGACACCACGGCTTCTTTTGCTATAAAACCTGTGAGCAGTGCGACAGCAGATCTCCAGTCCCCAAAGCCCAGTGGTGAGAAAACAGGAGCTATAACTTTACCGATGGCACCAAGCATGCTATCTCCAGGTTCCGCCACTGCTTGGAAGGAAAAATTAGCGTATTGTAAAAACCAGATCACAACTGCGGCTGCAAAAATGATTGTCCCTGCTTTTTTGACAAACCCTTTACCCTTGTCCCACATATGAATTGTTAAGCCTTTAATTGTCGGAATTCTATAGGGAGGCAATTCCATGACGAAAGGGGCTACATCCCCTTTGAGAATTGTTTTCTTGAGGATAAATCCTGATAAAATGGCGACTGCAATACCCAGCACATATAGTGAGAAGACAACCATGGTTTGATTGGCCGCAAAAAAGGCTCCGGCATACAAGGCATAAATTGGTAGCCTGGCCCCACAGGACATAAAAGGGATGAGCATAATGGTCAAGCGGCGATCTTTTTCATTTTCCAAAGTCCTCGTACTCATCACCGCCGGAACACTGCATCCAAAGCCAATCAGCATGGGGATAAACGATTTTCCACTTAAACCAAGCTTTCTAAGCAATCGATCCATGACGAAAGCCGCTCTGGCCATATAACCAGTATCTTCAAGAATGGAAAGAAAGAAGAATAAGATCATGATCTGCGGTACAAAAACCAGCATACTTCCCAATCCGCCGATAATTCCGTTTACAATGAGATCATGTAACCAACTTGCTGCTCCTGCGCTCTCAAGTGAACTTGAGATAAAATTTGCAAATGTATCATTGACCAATCCATCCACAAAGTCGATGGTGAATGAGCCGATTGTACCAAAGGTTACTGAGAATATGCCGAACATCATGGCTAAAAACAATGGAATGGCTAAAATCCTATTCGTTACCACTTTGTCAATCTTATCTGAAACCGTTAATTGAGAGCTTTGCTCTTTCTTCTTAACAGCTTTGCCCGCCACATCGGTCGTAAACCGATATCGGCTATCAGCAATCACCGTTTCTATATCCATATCATACTTTTTTTCCAGTTTTTCTTGATAGACTTTGATCTCAGCCAGCAAGACACTGGGAACTTCTAGCGTCTTTTGTACATTTTCATCGCCTTCTAAAAGCTTTAAGGCCGTCCACCGAGAATTTCCATGCTTACTTTTCAGCTGAGGAACAATGTTTTCTTCAATTTCTTTGATATACTTCACGATATTTTCATTATGTAGTTCATATGACGCAGGTGAATTCCCTGCTGAAGCCGCTGCTTGAGCAACATGGAGCGCTCTTTCCAAAAGTTCTTTAACACCTCGGCCTTTACTGGCTGTAATAGGTATAACCGGAACCTTGAGGGATGCTTCAAGGAGACTCGTGTTAATTTTATTGCCCTTTGCTTCCACTGCATCCATCATATTTAACGCAACAACAACGTTAACACCTAATTCAAGCAGTTGGGTCGTTAGGTATAAGTTTCTTTCGATGTTCGTAGCATCAACAATATTAATAACTACATCGGGTTTTTCATTGACAATGTAATCTCTAGCAATAATTTCTTCCATTGAATAAGGGGATAATGAATAAATCCCAGGAAGATCAATGATCTTTATATCCTCCTGTATCTTTCTTGCTTTACCTTCTCTTTTCTCAATAGTTACTCCCGGCCAGTTTCCAACATACTGCGTACTACCGGTGATTTCATTAAACAAAGTGGTTTTGCCGCAGTTTGGATTGCCTACCAGTGCAAACTTCAAGGACATGTGACACTCTCCTCTCAACGATATCAATAACCATTCTCAATTAAAGTCTAAGAAAAATGTTCCTCTTCTAGGAACAAAAGTTATTGCAAAATTATCAATTCAGCTTCAGATTTCCTAATCGTCAATTCGTAACCGCGGATGTTTATCTCAATGGGATCCCCCAACGGGGCTACTTTCCTGACCAATACTTCGGCCCCATGGGTCACACCCATGTCCATTAGCCTTCTCTTGACTGCACCTTTATCCCCGTCAATCTTGGCGATTATCGCTTTTTCGCCTGGCTTTAATTCCTTTAAGGTCCTCTCCAAACTACTTAACCCCTTTCTTATCTCACCTGGACTATTACTTGTTGGGCAACACCTCTATTGAGCGCCAACCGCGACCCTTTGATGGACACAATAAGATTTCCACTAAATTCGGATATGACCGATATGGTTACACCCGGAATAATACCTAGCCCTTCCAAAAATTTTTTGGTTGTATCCTTAGCCCTACAGGCATTAACCTTAGCCTCTTTACCAGGGGATAGCATTGTTAATGGCATTTTTCTCCCTCCTAACGTTTAAATGATTGGTATTGATAATCAATATCATTTATTTGCTTTATAATAGCATTATTTTCTCATGCCGTCAATGAAAATATTACGATGTCCTGTATGCGTGCTAGTATGGAATTGACCTTCTTTACTAGATAAGCAAAAGCTCCGTAATTTTCACTATTACGGAGCTTTTGCTTATCTACTTGCTAAACTTTATCGTAATATCAACAATTTCCGGGGTATTACCTAACCGAATCGGCGGACCCCAAGTCCCATAACCTGAAGAAACAATGAGTTGGAAGTCTCCTTTGCGCAGGTACCCCCAATCATCTTCAAAAATTCGTTGCGTAATTAACCTAATTGGAAACAATTGTCCCGCGTGCGTATGGCCGGATAATTGCAAGTCAACTCCTTGGTCAACAGGCTCGTTTAACTGAAGCGGTTGATGATCCATTACTATTATAGGGAGGGCACGGTTAACTCCTTGCATCAAGGTGTTTAAGGTTTGTCTCTTGACCTTGTTAACACGCTCGCTCGACCGATCATCTCGCCCAATAAGATAAAAACTTCCGGCGATCTCCTGAGAACTATCCCGTAATACCTGGACCCCTGCCTCACCCAAGTATTTAATTGCTTCCTCGGCATTGCCGCCAATGTATTCATGGTTACCTAGTACTGCAAAAACCCCGTACGGAGCATTTAGTCTGCGAAAGTTATCAACTGTTTGTAGTTTATTCGTTGATTCGATATTTTCATCAAATACATCTCCAGGAAAGAGCACTAGGTCAGGTTTAAGTTCATTGACCGAATTAACTAGTTTCGTAAGGTAACCGTTGTTAATAATTGTCCCTAAATGGATATCTGAAACCATCACAACATGCAACTGTTTTAACGCTCCAGCTTGTTTAGCGATTGTCAAATCATAGTGGTTAATCCGAGGATGACGGGCATTCCATGCCCCATAACTTATGATCGCTACGACTAAAATAAAAACAGTTAATCCCAAAGCGGGGTTCAAACTCCGTTTTATTTCCACCGGGATAAAATGAAAAAAATACTCTAACAATCTAAAGATATCGAGCGCAGTGATAACTAATAAGAAATAGAACATAAACGCCAACCAGTAGGCCCCTACTCGGCTCAATTCTTCAAATAAAACGGTCGGAAGAAATTCTTGGCTAAACCTACTGATTAGATAGGACAAAGCAATCAGCCAAAAAACAGTCCAATATACCTTTGGAATGAGGACAGGGATAAAACCAAATAAGGCCTGCCACCCCCGCAGACCAATGTAGTAATTTAATCCGCCGTAAATTAAAAAGATAAAACCAACAACCAAGAAAAATAACGGGCTTATCATTTTTCTACCTCCGAGTTCTAAAGTAACCTTAATACAAAGCTGCTTTTTGAAAGATATTATTAGTATATAATCTAGAGCACACTCTAAGTCAAGAACTATAATAATTTATAAATTAGAGTACTTCAACCCGAATAGTATTAGCTAATACTCCCATTTCCTTCGTGAATCTCTGTAAGACAATGATTTGCCGTTTAAAATCAGACGATGCTTCTGTAGAAACTATCCGAAAGGGGGCTATTCTATATACAGCTTTCCGTTATTAAACAACAAGACTTTTCCGCAGCATCACCCATACAAAAATGGCTGGGAGAGCTTTATCATCCGTACTTATGGGGGGTATATTTACTATGTATTTTACACTGGTTAGGCATAATTTTATAATACAATTACTTGAGTTGCCTTAACCTATCATTCTTATGTTTAGGACCATATTAACATACAGGCGCACACATCCACTACTTATTAAGCAGCGAAAGACTAGGCCTTTACGTGATGCACGTGGTGGCATAGTCTTTTGCTTTTACAATTACTATCACCAATTGAACGATTCGATAATGACTCCATCAATCATTTATATGCGAGGGGATTTTATAATCATGAAATTCAAAAGTATTAAAACCCATTTTTTGGTGATTTCAGTAACTATTATTTTAATTACACTAGCAACAGTAGGTAGCATCGTTAGTTATCAGGTAACTAAGCAAGCTAGAAGCGATTATTTTAACAATTCGAACGAACAGATGAAAATCGCTGAAAAATCAATTAAGATCTTTTATAATCAGATCGATAAAGATATCAATATGATGGCTTCAAATCCATTGATAATGAAAGCCAGTAGTGGTATTACGTCCTACGCTAACAATAGTGAAGAAACTAAAATGACACCATCGCACAATGGTGGATTAGAACAAGAAATTTATGAAGTTTTTAACCATTATGCAGAAACTCATCCTGGTACCATGTATGTCTATTTTGGCACGGAAAAAGGGACTTATCTTCAGTGGCCTGAAACCAGCATACCGAAAAAATTCAATCCGCCTGAAAAGAATTGGTACAAAACAGGGTTAAACGGAAGTGGATCTATTGTGCGAACAGCACCCTACGTTGATGGTATCTCTAATGCTATGATTACGAGCAACGTTAGGTCTTTTACTGATACTAACGGAAATCTGATTGGTACATTAGGAATTGATGTGCAGCAGTCCGTCATCAGTGATATGTTAAGTTCTATGAAAAATGGTAAAACAGGGTTTTCGATGATAGTCCATAATACGGGGGTTATTCTAGCAGATGGAAATAATCCAAAAAATAATTTTAAAAAAATAAACGAGATCAAGATAGCTGGATTGAACCAGCTATTGTCGAAAGACTTAAAGTCCTTTGATGTAACTATTGACGGAATTAAATATATAGTTAATCCCTATAAAGTTTCCGGAACCGATTGGATATTAGCATCATTAATGTCTGAGAACGAATTAACAGAAGGTGCTAGAAAAATATCACTTATGGTTCTAAGTATTTCAGTAATTATGCTGATCATAACAATATCTTTAATTACCATAGCCACAAGGAGAATTACTACACCTATCATAAAATCTTCTGAGTACTTAGAGATTGTTGCAAGCGGAGATTTTTCTCGAGAGATTGACCCTAAATTCCTATCTAGAAGTGACGAAATAGGGTCAATTACTAACGCTATAAATGATATGAAAAATTCTGTTAAGCAATTGGTGAATAGTATTAAAATTGAATCTTCCTCTATCGAAAAAGGAGTTCATAATGTATTGGACAACGTTATTAACCTGACCACAAATCTGGAAGAGATATCTGCTACAACCGAAGAGTTGGCAGCAAGTATGGAAGAAACATCTGCAGCATCTGAAGAGATGTCAGCGACTTCACAGGAGATAGAAAAAGCTGTTCACTTAATCGCTGAAAAGTCGCAACAAGGTGCAGTTTCGGCAAAAAAAATCACCCAAAGAGCCGACGATACTAAGCTAAATGTTGATGCCGCCCAAAAAAAAGCATATCATATATTTGTAGATACTAAAGAAAAATTGGGGCAGGCAATAATTGAATCTAAGGTAGTTGATCAAATTAATTTATTGACTGAATCCATCATGCAAATTACCGAACAAACCAACTTGCTTGCCTTAAATGCCGCTATTGAGGCTGCTAGAGCCGGTGAAGCAGGGAGAGGGTTCTCAGTTGTTTCAGAGGAAATAAGAAAGCTTGCAGAGCAATCAAAAGATGCAGTTATTCAAATACAGGATGTTACTACGAAAGTAACAAGGTCTGTCGATAATCTCTCAAATAGCTCTAATCGTCTACTCGCATTTGTGTCTATAGATGTAAGTAATGATTATAAGGTTATGTTGGATGTAGCAGAAAAATATAGCGAGGATGCTAAATTTGTTGATGAGCTTGTAACAGAATTTAGTGCTACCTCCGTGCAACTTAGAGCCGCTATTCAAAACATTTCAGTTGCTATTGATGGAGTAGCTCAAGCAGCTAATGAAAGTGCAATCGGAACTTCAGATATAGCCAATCGTGCTAATGAGGTAAACGCCCGTTCTAACGATGTGAAAACACAAGTTTGGAGAACCCAAGAAAGTGCTAATAAATTAAAGGGAGACATAACAAAATTTAAGATTGATTAAATACTCAAATATAGAACCTATTAATCCAATAAACTAAGAGGCTGTTGCAAAATGAATTTTTGCAACAGCCCCTTTTACGTTTTAATAATAGAATCCGAATCATTTTCATTTGCCTCAAGGTGGTACGATAGGCAAAGCAAAAGGTCAAAACCTCAAAAGAGATTTTGACCTTCGCCGCATTGCCTGTCTAATAATTCATTATGCTTCTTTCTTAGCTCCGGGGAGCATCATTTCTACGTCACCGTGTGGACGCGGAATGACATGTACGGAGATCAGTTCGCCAACTCGCTGAGCTGCCGCAGCACCGGCATCAGTTGCTGCTTTTACTGCACCAACATCGCCTCTTACCATAACGGTTACCAGAGCACCTCCGACTTTTTCGTAGCCAATCAGCTGAACGTTAGCGGCTTTCACCATGGCATCTGCCGCTTCAATTGCTCCTACTAGACCTCTGGTTTCAATTAATCCTAAAGCTTCTGATCTATTCATTTTTGTTGCCTCCTAAAATTTTTTATTTTACAATCGTTATTCTTGAGGTTGCTGTGAGGAGCATAGCATTTGCTTCCTCCGTGTCGATATGAAATTCAAGTGCCGAGGTATTGTTGGCTCTGACGACGACATTCGAGTAAGTCCCTCCCCGAAGTCCATCTATTTGGACGGGCACTTGTTCTCCATCGGTTACACCAAAGGTTTTGGCATCTTCCAGGGTCATATGAATATGCCGTTGGGCAATCAAAAGGCCTTTGGAAAGAAGAATACTTCCTTTGGGGCCAATAAGAGTGATCCCCGGAGTTCCTTGCAGATCTCCAGATAACCTCACTGGTGCGGTTATGCCAAGTTTGAAACAATCTGCCTGGAGTATTTCTACCTGCGATTCGCTTCGTGCGGGCCCGAGGATGCGAACTTTTTCAATAGCACCTTTGGGCCCGGCTATGATCAAGGTTTCTTTACAGGCAAATTGCTTGGGTTGGGACAAATCCTTGGCTTTTGTCAATTGGTATCCTACCCCAAACAGAGTTTCCAGATCTATTTGGGAAAGATGAATGTGACGGTTAGATATTCCGACAGGTATGGAGCCTAGGTCTTTTAAATACCCCCCTTCTTTGATTGCCTCTAGCACAAGCGCTGCTAAAGCGTCATACCTTCCCACGTTTAGTTACCACCTCTTTTTTTCAGGAGTGTAATGACTTCATTCACCACATTCATGATCTGATCGTCACTAATGGCACTAGAGCTACCGCTTTGTGCCACGCAGGCAGACGGGGTGGGAGTAGTGTTTTCGGTGAAATCTTTGATTCCATAAGCTACTCGTTTGATATTG
>NZ_AGAF01000019.1 GCF_000224515.1 Desulfosporosinus sp. OT
AATCCCTCAGGTCCCGGGGATAGCTTTTCTGCAGCTCAGTTCTGCTAAATATATATTTAAGGTTTTGCGTGCCCAAATCAGCAGTGTTGTTAATGATATCAACGTTGTCAATAAGTGCAAACATAACGACGGCATTATTACGCAAGGTCGTTTCAACCTGATTAATATCGAGCTTGGCATCGCCGTCAGGTTTATTACCGGTATTATCATCAGCACGATTACCTAAATTATTGGACTGCGTAAAGCTATAGTTCACGTTAATGCCATAAGGGGTTTGCTCAGTTTGCAGGGATATTCCCTGCTTAATAAATTTGCCATAGGGCAAGTTGCCAAGGAGGTTTCTCACATTAACGTGATCCCCGACGTATTTGCTTTTGAATTGCATCAGCGCCGCTGTCTGATAACCGCTGCTGTCTGACCTTGTGGTC
>NZ_AGAF01000018.1 GCF_000224515.1 Desulfosporosinus sp. OT
AAAGCGGAAGCTGTTCAATCGGGGTGACGGAATGATCCGTCATGATCGCAACTTTCACCCCAGCTTTAGCTAAGATGCCTGGAGTTTTGAAGGATTTATCCTTAAGCTCAACTTTTGAACGGTTGGTCAACAAGGGCCCCACCACTGCTGGGTACCCCAACTCAGCGAGTTCTTCCGCAATTTTATGTCCTTCCGTACAATGTTCGATAACCAAATCGACCTCAAATTCTCGCGCAATACGAATCGCTGTCATAATGTCATCTGCACGATGAGCATGGGCGCGCAGAGGAATTTCGTGATTAATCACCTTCACAAGGGTTTCTAAACCCAGATCTCGCTCCGGAATTTTGTCAGGGTCTGTTCTCCCCTCTTCTATTTTATCCCGATACACCTGCGCATCCACTAAGGCCTGACGAAGAAGTGCTGCTGTTCCCATCCTGGTCATCGGCATTTTCTTTTGTTCGCCGTAAACCATCTTAGGATTTTCTCCAAAAGCCACTTTCAAACCTGCAGGATCACGGACAATCATCTTATCCACAATTTTTCCGGCCGTCTTCATGACAACTCCCGTTCCTCCAATCACATTCCCACTTCCAGGTCCTGTGAATACAGCCGTCACACCACCTAAGCGGGCATCTCGGAAACCCTCATCTTCAGGGTTAATTCCATCAATTGCTCGCATGTCCGGGGTCACAGGATCCGTCATTTCATTAAGGTCTTCCCCTTCCCAACGATAGATCTCTTCGCCAATACCTATATGGCAATGCGCATCAATGAACCCCGGCAACACAAGACATCCCGATGCATCGATCACAACTGCATCTGAGGGAACTTCCACTTCCGAATCTTTTCCCAGCGCCACTATTTTTGATCCCTCAATTAGGATATTCCCCATAAATTCGCGTCCGATCATCGTTTTAATCTGACCGTTTTTAATAAAGAGCTTCTTTGTTGCTTTATTCACCTTTACGCCTCCAGTTTAATAATAAAATTCCACACATTACCAAAACCCCACCACTCCACTGATCTCCGGTGGGAAACTCATTAAGGAAAACAGCTGCCATAATAAACGTCATTGGCAACTCAAATGTGCTGAGAATGGCTGCTTGATCAGCTCCGAGCCGATTAATCCCCACCAAAATCATATAAAACGGAAGGATCGACGCGACTGTCGCTAGCAAGAAACCGATTTCCCAAGTTTGAGCGTTCTCCCAAGGGATACTCATGATGTCTCCTTTGATAACAATCAGCAGAGCTATAGCACAAACCCATTGAGAAAAACACATCGCGACCAAGGGAGATACCCTTGCTAAAGCGATTTCGCCCAAAATATTAAAGGTCGCGTAGGCCGTGGCGGCAGCCAATCCCAGAATTATCCCCTCTATAGCAACTCCACTTACTCCAGAGAAGATTCCGCTCGCCAGCGTGGTTCCTGCTAGGGTTAAGAAGAAGGCAATCATCTCTTGCCGTCCAACCCTTTTGTGCCAAATTACTACTCCGACTACTAAAACCAACGCTGGATAGAGATAAAGGAGCAAAATAGCCACAGAGACAGGAACAAACATGAGGGAATACGCGTATAAAAGTCCGGTTCCTAAGTTCCCGACCACACCTTGTACAACTAAAATCCTCACTGTTCGAAACGTTACTCTAAATATCTCACGTTTAAAGAACACAGCGTAGATCAGAAGGAGTAGCGACGCTATCCATGATTGCAGGGTAATAACCTGAATTGGACCGAGCCCCAGATGGTAAGCCCACTTCAGCAGTATTGACATTAAAGCATAACCAGTTCCTGCTCCCAGAACAGCTCCAACTCCCTGCAAACGTCTTTGTTGAACGTTCTGCACGAAAGATGACCCTCTTTTCTCTTGTTGGGCTAGATTATTTTTCTCGTAATCTCTCGTAAACACTGATAAGTCATTTAACCATTATATCAGACTATTACTATTATCACAGCTCAGGATTTAAAAAGAATGATCCTTACCTCCAACAACCCGAGTACATGGACAAGCCTCTTACCCGTCAGAATACGAATATTATTAGTATAATCAACTCTATCATCGTTAAGATAAAAGCTGTCGGAACGAAAAAACATTAGTAATGCAGCTGGTCCTTTTGGCAGTCATGATCTTCGAGGGATTTGAAGTAAGCAGTGGCAATATCATGGACGAAGGCAACAGAGTAAGGTGCTTTGCCTGACAAAAGGGAGATTAAACGTTTCAATTCATCATCGCCCTTATCAGGTGGGGTTAGCAGCAGAGCAGGTTCAATTTCCAGGGCTTTTGATATTGTAGAAATCAGCTCTAATGAAGGAGATTTTTGAGCTCGTTCCAGATAACCGATATAAGTACTACTTACATCGACTTTTTCCGCAAGGCATTCCTGGGTGATGCCTTTAGACAGACGGTAAAACCGTATGTTTTTTCCTACCACTTTTCGGATACTTTCCATATAATCACCTCATTACCATTGTAAAGGTCTAAGTACAACTCTTTCACAAATTAAAAGTTTGTATAATATGTTGAAAATATATACTGTAAGTCATAGAATGATATGAAGAGGAGGAGAATGCTCGTGGTCGAGTACATATTGGTAGTAGATGATAGGCCATCCATTCGCAGGTTATTTGCGGAAGTACTAGCTAACGCCGGCTATGAGTCAAAACAAGTGGGCAGTGGTGACGAATGTTTAGGATATGCTTTGTCTGAATACAAACCATCACTTATTTTATTAGATAATAACATGCCAGATATCCGCGGTTTAGATGTATTGCAATTGCTAAAAAATGATGGGTTCGCTAAGGACATTCCGGTAATTATGATTAGTGGAGAGGAGATAGAAGAGCAAGCCAAGGAACAAGGGGCTCAAGGTGTGTTGATTAAACCATTTGATATCTACGAACTTATTTCTAAGGTTCGAAAAATTTTTGAATAACCTTTACTTTTTGGAGGTGGCCCATGCGCTCACGGAATAGCAGCATAAAAGATTTGTACCGGATTCAAACGTCGCCATCACTTAGCGAATTTTTACAGACTTTAGCGATGACACTTGCTGCAAGGAACATAGAAACTTGGGAACACTCTGTTCTGGTGAAGAAATATGCCGTGATGTTGGGTCTTCGGCTAGGACTCTCTCAAGAGGAAATACGACAACTCCGTATGGGCGCTTTACTCCACGACATTGGTAAAATTGGAATCAGAGATGATATTTTGCTTAAACCCAGTGCCTTAACGGAAAACGAATACGACTGTCTTAAAGATCATCCCGAGATTGGTGCCCGAATCTTAGCGCCAGCCAGAGCCTTATCTTCTATCATTCCCATTGCCCTTCATCATCATGAACACTATAATGGAAAAGGCTATCCACATGGACTTAGCAGAGAAAAAATCCCGCTCACAGCAAGAATCGTTTCCTTAGCTGATGCTTTCGAGGCTATGACATCAGGCAGACTTTATCGAAAAGCTATGACCTTTCAGAAAGCTTTAGAGGAAATACAGTTACAATTGGGAAGACAGTTCGACCCATACTTAGGACAAGCCTTTGTTGAAATGATAATGGAAGAGATCTCTCTTAAACTCAGAGCTAATGAAATAAGACAAATAGAACCCTAACTTGTTATAAAAAAAATAACCACGACTTAAAAAAGTCGTGGCTATTCTTTTTATAGAGCGAAATGACTACAATTTGCCGAATTCTTGATAATTTCGATAGGAATTTTATGCAAAAAGAGTTGAAAATCATGCGTCCAACAGATTAGATCATGCAGGTGTAACGCAAATCGAAAGATCTCGCATGGATAGGCTCACACGTTCTCTAACCTTATCAAGTCCGATAACACGTACCTTTACTATGTCACCGACAGCTACTACTTCCATAGGGTGTTTAATAAACTTATCGGTTAGTTGGGAAATGTGCACAAGCCCATCGTGTTTAACACCGATATCCACAAACGCCCCGAAATCCACAACATTACGCACTGTTCCCTCTAAGACCATTCCTTCGCTGAGATCCTCCATATGAGTGACATCCCTCCGAAGTAACGGCCGCGGCAAATCCTCCCGAGGATCTCTCCCAGGTCTTTGCAGAGCATCTAGAATATCTCGGACGGTAGGAATCCCGGCTTGAAACTCTTCTGCAAGCTCTGTTGGTTCTAAGTGAGCGAGTTTTTTGCGCACTTCGGTCAAGTGATCACGTAAATCCCCAGGAGTATGTCCGATCTTTTTCAAGATGTCTTCGGCAAGTGGATATGACTCAGGGTGAACTGGCGTATTCTCTAGAGGGTTTATTCCATCGGGTAGACGAATAAAGCCCGCACACTGGATAAACGTCTGTTCTCCCAGCCGCGGAATTTTCTTGAGTTGGTCACGATGACTGAATTTCCCATGTTCTTCTCGCCAGGCCACGATATTCTTGGCAACCGCTAGCTTTAATCCAGCCACGTATTGGAGCAACGAGGCAGAGGCTGTGTTTAAATCAACACCTACGACATTAACACAAGATTCTACGACGCCATGTAGGGATTCCTCCAAGCGTTTAGGCTGGACATCATGCTGATATTGACCAACACCAACGGCTTTCGGTTCGATCTTCACCAGTTCTGCAAGAGGGTCTTGGAGCCGCCTGGCGATGGACACCGCACTCCGCAAGGAGAGATCAAATTCCGGGAATTCTTCACCGGCTATTTTTGAAGCGGAATAAACCGATGCTCCAGCTTCGCTCACTAGGATAAATTCAGTAGCAATCCCGTCTTCACGAATCATTTCTGCCACAACCTCTTCCGTTTCTCTAGAGGCTGTACCATTTCCAATGGCAATGATATTGGCATCAAACTCAGCAATAACCTTTCGTAAACTGTTCTTTGCCTCTTCTCGTTTGTTCTGTGGCGGATGCGGATAAATTACACCAACTTGAAGAAGTTTTCCTGTCTCATCGACAACTGCCCATTTGCATCCTGTCCGAAATCCAGGGTCAAGACCTAGAACCATCTTCCCACGAACTGGCGGTTGAAGCAAAAGTTGTCGCAGATTGCCTGCAAACACTTTTATGGCTTGTTCCTCCGCTCGATCGGAAAGTTCCGTGCGCACCTCTCGTTCAATTGAAGGCTCAATTAATCGTTTATACGCATCCAGGGCCGCTTTTTGAACTAAAGGAGCACATGGTCCCGCTTTAACATAGCGAAGTTCTATAATTCTATGTAAAGTATCTATAGGAGCTTCAATTTTTACGGATAGGAACTCTTCCTTTTCGCCACGATTTAAGGCCAAAATACGATGTGGTGGAATTCTTCGGACTGGCTCACGATAGTCATAATACATCTCAAAGGGGGAACGCTCTTTAGCTTTCTTAGCCGAAGCGGTAGCTACTACATCGGCAATGTGCAAAGTCTTCTCCCTGATCTGTTTACGTAATACCGCATCATCAGCAATAGTTTCTGCGATAATATCCATGGCTCCAGTTAAAGCTTCCTCCATTGAATTCACACCTAGTTCTGGATTCAAATATTTTTCTGCCTCTGCCTGAGAATCTCCTCTGGCATATTGCGTTAACAACCACTCAGCTAAAGGTTCAAGGCCTTTTTCTTTAGCCATAGTTGCTCGTGTCCGTCGTTTTTGCTTATAAGGTCGGTAAAGGTCTTCGACGTCCTGAAGCACCATTGCCGTCGTAATTTGAGCAGACAGTTCTTCTGTAAGCTTACCTTGTTCTTCAATTAAACGCACGACTTCCGTTTTTCGTTGTTCCAAACGTCGCAAATAATCCAAACGCTCCACAATATCGCGCAACGAATTTTCATCAAGCTCTCCAGTTGCTTCCTTGCGGTAGCGAGCAATAAAAGGGATGGTATTTCCTCCATCCAATAAGTTTACCGCTTCTTTCACTTGAGTTATCTTCAGGTTAAGCTCCTTAGCAATGAGTTGAGTAAATTCCAAGGTGTATATTCCTCCCTAAAACTATTGCAAATTCTTTAAAAACGCCGTTTCTTATTATACTATTTTATGGAATGTTAAGAAAACCAGTTCACCGCTTTCATTCTTACTTATTATTTTCCTGACGACTCTCATCCACAGCCACTCTCCATTGATCCCGAGCCATATTGACCATTTTCTGTTCGTCTTTTGCATTTTTGTGTTGAATAATCTTCGAGAAATAAGCAACCGCCTTTTTATAGTGCCCTAAACGACGACTTAGCTCGCCAATCATAAACAGAACTTTGATTTCAGACATTGATGTGCTCGTAAAATCGGAAACAACAAATGATTCTTCATAGGCGTTGAGTGCTAAACTCAGGAAGCGCTTTTCCTGTTCTGAATTGTTTTCATTCCGATAGAGCCAGGCCAGACGCAGACATAGTCCTGCTAAGACGGCATGCTTTTCTTTCTTAAGGGACCCTGCTAATATTGCCAGTTTGTAAGATTCCAGAGCTTGCTGAATGTCCCGGACCAAACCAAAGTCTCTTTTTATCCAATGCTTAGTGATTTGAACACGAATCAGTTCCTTGGAACCTAAGGGGAATTGATCTGAAAACTCTTCAGAAAAAGCAAAACCACACTCTGGACAGACACTGACAAAATAGAAATGGGGATTATAATTTCCAGTTCTGTAATGAGGACAAAAATCACTATCTATTTGGTATGGGATCGCAAATCGCGAACGCACCCTTAACGTATTAAACTGCTTACCGCAAAAAACGCATGTCATTTTCTTCTCATAAAAAGGTTCTAATGATTGCATAATACCCCCCATGGTTCAATCCATACACATTTCCATTACTGATTAATGAATTGAGCACTTAAATCATTTAATTGTCTTATTATATCAGACTCATTTCTCTATCACAGCTTGAAAAGGTAAATTTCTGTTCTGTACACATTTCAAATTCGCTCTATTTTAGAAATGAAACTATAAATCATGTATATAGATAAGAAGATTGTATTAATTGGGGCAGAAATAAGAATACCACTCCATCTAGCACAGTGTTTAAATTAGGATCTCTCTTACTTTGCAAAAATTAAAAACCAGGCAATGTCAGACCAAAACTTACCACGATTTATCTACGATCTTATCGGAGAAATTAGTACTAACGGTTTGTTTCATTCCAAAGACCAAAACTAATCATAAGATACGGAATTCGAAATCTTTCAAGACACACATTATACGAGGAGGAAATTAATATGACACAATCCAATTCACATGTAACTAAACATGCAATGACAAGTCAATTGAAATTATCACGTGGTATAGCTAGTATCCCTAGTGTTGGGGGAAAAATGTTTCGTCGGACATCCGAGAGCGCTGGCAGTATTCATTAATTCTTCGCTTCGATACGGAAAGGACCAGCAAAAACTGGTCCTTTTTCCGTATCTGTTCTGATTTTCTGTTAGTGTTTCCGTGGATTATTATATTTAAAGCTATTTATTAATTACCTCCGGCTGACCATATTTTACGCCTAAGGTATCAACCGTCACGCTTTGCATAACCTGGTTCTGTAGAGGTTTATCACTTTTGTCGCGTGAACTATTAACAATTTTATCCACAGCGTCCATACCGCTGATCACCTTACCAAAGGCAGCATAGTCACCGTCTAAGCTTGGCACAGTGTCAGCCATTATGAAAAATTGAGAACCTGCAGAATCAGGATCATTTTCTATTCTACCCATAGAAATTACTCCACGTTCATGCTTTAAGTTATTGACAAAACCATTGTTCGTAAATTCTCCTTTAATACTATATCCCGGTCCCCCGGTGCCATTCCCGTTGGGATCCCCACCTTGTATCATAAACCCCGGAATCACTCGATGAAAGATTAAGCCGTTGTAGAATCCCTTTTGCACCAAAGACACGAAGCTTTTCACAGTATTCGGAGCGACATCCGGGTAAAGTTCGACCTTAATCTGGTCCCCATTTGCCATCGTAATTGTGACAATAGGATTATTTTTTACGCTTGATTCAGGTGATGTATTACCTTGTGTTTGGGTATTGTCCTTATTTGGTAATGGTGGCGTTGCCTCATTTTTAGTCTGGGTCCCACAACCAATGGTCGTCAGGATTATTATTAACATTGAAATAAACATCATCGCTCTAAACTTTCTCATACAATTAACTCCTTCATTATAATTCTCCAACGTTGTATGCGCTATTGAGATTACCAAACATTTTACATTAGGCCTGGAACAGATTCAAGTCTAGAGCATTAAGACTTCTTCTCATTCCTTATCCCATCACTCTGCAACGTTGAAGAATATCCATTTATATAGGAAGATAATGATAAAAAAAGAGCAAGCGCCAACATTTAGGTTGGAACTTGCTCTCTCTTTGCTAGGTAGAAGAAGCGTTTCTCCTCCCTAATTTAGACAAAGTGGAAAACCCCTTGCAGCAGAATGAGTGTAAAAACGGTCCCTGTCTTTAGCAAGGTAATAGCAAAGATATCTTTATAGGCTTGCTTATGCGTTAAACCGGCAATTCCCAACAGCGTGATGACCGCCCCGTTATGGGGTAAGGTGTCCATTCCTCCAGAAGCCATAGATGCTACACGATGCAGTAATTGAGGGTCAACCCCTACTCTCGAAGCCCAATCCAAGTACTGTTTCCCAAACGTATCTAGGGCAATGCTCATCCCCCCTGAAGCGGAACCTGTAACCCCGGACAAAACATTTACTGTAACCGCTTCAGACAACAAGGGACTTCCCCCTCCATTAATACCCGTTAAGGCATGAGCGATTGTTTGAAAGCCCGGGAGAGATTTGATAACGTTACCAAAACCGACTTCAGACGCTGTGTTCATAACAGCTAGGAGAGAACCGATGGCCCCGGCATTAATTGCTTTAGCGACATTTCCTTTAATCCGCCTAGGGTTAATAACAAAGGCCAGGCCAATACCCACCGCAAGAGCAATCATCAGTGCCCAGTTATTCATTGATCCGACAACGCCAGTTTTGGCAATGTTATAAGGAGCTTGGGTCACCCAAGCAAGAATATCCCATTTCGGAAAAACTAACTTTTGTAAAATGAGTGAAACAACAAGTACTGAAACCAACGGTAACGCTGCCAAGATCGGGTTCGGCAGGTTGCCATCTTCAACTACTTCAGGTTCGTTTTTATGATCTGTTCCATACCCTTCTCCTGCTGCTTGGGCCGTACGTTTACGCCACTCTAAAAAAGCAATGCCGCCAACTAAAACCATAATAGCACCCAAGGCTCCAAAGATCGGAGCAGCATAAAGATCTGTGTTGAAAAACTTCATCGGGATAGAGTTCTGAATCTGTGGGGTTCCCGGCAGTGCATCCATGGTAAACGTGAAAGCCCCTAAGGCGATCGTTGCTGGCACCAGACGTTTGGGAATGTCTGCTTCTTTAAAGATCGAAGCAGCAAACGGGTACACGGCAAACGCTACGACGAAAAGACTGACCCCTCCGTAGGTGAGAATCGCTGCCGACAAGACCACGGATAACATAGCTTGTTTTTTCCCAAGCTTTTGAACAATTGCTTTAGCAATGGCCTTCGCCGCTCCAGATTCTTCCATTACTTTTCCAAAGACAGCTCCCAAGAGGAAGAACGGGAAGTATACCTTGGCATAGTTTGCTAGATTAGGCAGGAATATTTCCGTATATGTCGGCATAATTGCCATTCCAGAAAATATGGCCGCTAGGATTGCAAACACAGGGGCGAAGAAAATGACCGAGAAACCCCGATAAGCCATGAACATTAAGAGCGCTAAGCTTAATATAATTCCTAAAACTGCCACTCAAAACACCTCCATTAATTTATCTCTTAATCTCTTTAATCTTTTTTATGTCTCTTAATTCTTACTTTGAGTGATTATCTCTCAACCACCATGGCTGTACCCTGTCCTCCGCCAATACAAAGTGTAGCGAGACCTCTTTTTACTTCTCTTCGCTTCATTTCGTACAACAAAGTTACCAAGATCCGTGTCCCACTGGCACCAATAGGATGTCCTAAAGCAATCGCACCACCATTAACATTCGTTTTTTCTGAGTTTAATTGAAGCTCACGGGCAACTGCTATTGTCTGAGAAGCAAAAGCCTCATTCGCTTCCACCAGATCGATATCCGTAATAGTAAGCCCTGCTTTGGACAGCGCCTTACGACTGGCTGGAATCGGTCCAGTACCCATGATTTTAGGATCGACACCTGCCGAGGCGAAAGAGACAATTGTAGCCAAAGGATTCAATCCTAATTGAAGAGCCTTTTCCTTAGACATAACGACTACTGCGGCAGCACCGTCATTAATACCCGAAGCATTACCTGCGGTCACTGTCCCATCCTGTTTAAAGGCTGGACGAAGTTTGGTCATAGATTCAAGTGTCGCACCAAATCTAGGATATTCATCTGTTTTAAAGACTATAGCTTCCCCCTTGCGCTGGGGAATCAGGACAGGCACAATTTCATCTTCAAATCTGCCGCCCTTGACCGCTTCCTCTGCCCGATTCTGGCTTAGCACCGCATAATGATCCTGTTCCTCACGGGAAATTCCAAACTGATCAGCAATAGTTTCTGCTGTAATCCCCATGTGAAGGCCATCAAAAGCATCTATTAATCCGTCTTGAAGAATGGTATCTGTAATTGTGTCATTCCCCAGGCGATATCCCGTGCGGGCCTTTTGGAGAACGTAGGGCGAAAGAGACATACTTTCCATACCACCGGCAACTATGATTTCAGCATCACCGGCAAGGATTGCTTGAGCTGCACTCTCCACAGATTTAAGCCCGGACCCACAAACCTTGTTTATAGTCCATGCGGGTACCTCCTGAGGAATCCCCGCTTTTATAGTGGCCTGCCGCGCAGGGTTTTGCCCCAAACCTGCTTGCAGCACATTTCCCATTATCACTTCATCGACTTGTTCAGGTTTTACCCCAGCCCGTTTAAGAACCTCTGCAATGACAAGTGCCCCTAATTCGACCGCAGGAATTTTTCCTATTGCTCCTCCAAAGGAGCCAATGGGGGTACGAACTGCACTTACAATAACAACTTCTCGCATGTCTCCTAGCCTCCTGTAGTTTAACTTAAATGAAACTTCCTCCATTGATATCAAGCACCGCACCGGTAATATAGGAAGAGGAATCTGCCACTAAGAAAAGGGCCGCATCCGCTACTTCTTCTGGTTCAGCAAAGCGCCCAGCCGGGATTGTGGCGATCAAGGCCTTTAACTGCTCTTCGGGGTACTTATTCATCATGTCCGTATTGATATATCCCGGGGCCAAAGCATTACAAGTGATTCCTTTGGTTGCATTTTCAACAGCTGTTACTTTGGTTAAGCCAATCAACCCAGATTTAGAGGTTGCGTAATATCCTGTTCCAAAGATTCCTTTGCGGGCGGTTAGCGATGAGAGATTGACAATTCGCCCGTATCTCTGCTCACGCATCGCTGGAAGTACTGCCTTTGTGCAAATGAAAGGACCGGTCAGATTGACTGCCATGACAGCCTCCCAATTGGCAAGATTTCCTTTATGAACTAAACCATCTCGATTGATCCCCGCGTTGTTCACGAGAATATCGACTTTTTTGAACCGTTCGAGAACGTTGGCCACCATACTGTTCACTTCATCTTCTTTGCTGACATCTGCCAGGAAGAGCTCTGCCTCCACTCCTAGTTTTCGGAGTTCCTCGACAGTTTCCATTGCTTTAGCCTCATTGCAGGAAATATCATTGACCGCAATTTTCGCTCCTTCGCGCGCAAAGGTAAGCGCAATTGCTTTGCCTATTCCCTGACCGCTTCCTGTAATTAAGGCTACTCTATCTTTGATTTTCATTTTGCTGCACACCTTTCATTAAGATCTTCCGTTTTTTTCATAAGTTCTGGATTAAATAGTTTGGCATCCATGATTTTTAAGGACTCAGAAATAATTGGCTTGAAATCCATCCGAGCTAAAATATCGTTTTCCAGATCAACACCTGGTGCAATTTCTTCCAGCACAAGGCCTTGTTCTCCTAAGGCAAAGACGGCCCTTTCTGTAACGTACCAGACCTTCTGCCCTTTCTTACGGGCATAGCTCCCACTGAACGTGATATGCTCAACGTTTTTAACGAGTTTAGAAATCTTTCCTTCTTGGAGGATTTCCAACTTACCATCTTGGACCTGGACCCCTAAGCCATTGGCCGTAAAGGTCCCACAGAAGATAACCTTTTTAGCCGTTTGGGAGATATTGATAAACCCACCTGCCCCGGCAATACGCGTTCCAAAGCGACTGACATTGACGTTTCCTTCTTCATCTAATTGGGCCATTCCCAGAACTGCAATATCCAGTCCCCCTCCATCATAAAAATCAAACTGATAGGGTTGATCAACAATGCATTCCGGATTAAAACTGGCCCCGAAGCTTAATCCCCCGGCAGGTACGCCCCCGATTGGACCGGATTCCACGGTCAAGACGAATTGGTCTAGGACTCCTTCCTCCGCAGCGACTGAGGCTACCCCTTCTGGAACTCCGATTCCTAAATTAACAATCGCCTCGGGATTGACTTCTAAAAAGGCCCTTCTGGCAATAATCTTGCGTTCATCAAGCCCAATTGCTTTGAGTTCTGTCAAAGGAAGTCGTATTTCCCCGCTGTAAGAGGGGTTATATTGCTCCGCAAACGATTGCATATGAAACTCCGCACGGCTCGCAATCACAACTGCATCCACTAAAATACCCGGTATCTTGACATCCCTAGCCTTGATACTTCCGGCCTGAACGACGCGCTCTACTTGGACAATTACAATACCTCCACTGTTTTTAACAGCTTGGGCGATCGAAAGTCCTTCAAGTGTGAGTGCTTCTTTTTCAAACGAGATATTCCCCAACTCATCCGCCGACGTTCCTCGGATCAGAGCTACGTCAATTGGAAACGAATGATAGAGCAGATACTCCTTACCCTTAACGCTGGTCAGCTCCACTAAATCCTCTTCAGTCACTTGGTTCAACTTGCCTCCGCCATGACGTGGATCGACAAAGGTCTCTAAACCGATATGGGTTAACGTCCCCGGCTTGCCTGCTGCAATATCTCTGAAAAGATGAGTTACGACCCCTTGAGGAAAATTGTAGGCTTCGATTTTATTTTCAACCGCCATTTTCCCCAACTTAGGAGCCAGGTTCCAATGACCACCCACGACACGTTTAATTAAGCCGTCGTGAGCCAAATGATTCATGCCCCGATCCTTAGAGTCTCCCTGCCCAGCCGCGTATACCAACGACAGATTCCTCGGTTGACCCGTTGCCATAAATCGCTTTTCTAAAGCCATCGTTAATTCTTCTGGGTGTCCAATGCTCACAAATCCATCAATGGCGACCATACTTCCATCCTTGATCAAGGCGATCGCTTCATCTGCCGTTAAGACCGCTTTCTTCATCTGTTTCCCTCCTATCGAGCTTCTTTAGAGTAATTGACTCATTCTCTCCTCTCATCCAGTTCATTTCATCATCTAGCATATTTTGTAGAAAAAAATCAGAATTTGGGCACGCAACTTATACTTAAGCAAAATCCATGCCAAGCAAAAGAAAAAACCCTGAAGGCCTTACCTTCTAGGGTTTTTTAAAAAAGCGGCATTATTAATCAGACTAACAAATGTAGCGTTTCCGCTACACCTGTTAGTCTGATTAATGCGAAAAGTCCTTATTATTCCCTCACTTCTTGATCAGTGTAGCTTTTTTGCTACGTGTTGCGTAATCACTACACCGCTTCTTAGGCAAACCCCTCGCTATCCCCTCCGACTAAACCGTATTTCTCCATCTTCCGATAGAGATTGGTCCGATGAATTCCCAAGATTTCGGCCGCTTGAGTCTTATTTCCACGGGTAGTCTTTAGCGCCTTTAATATTGCCCTACGCTCCGCTTCTGCCAGTTCCAGCGCCAGAGGCTGAAGGGATGTATTTGCTCGCTTGCCTTCTAAATCTTGAAGATATAGAGGCAAATCTGAGAGATGAATCACGTCCCCCTCCGCAACATTCGTGGCTCTTTCGAGCGCATTCTGAAGTTCACGCACATTTCCAGGCCAGGCATAAAGTTGAAATAATTCGACAACCCAACGATCCAGCTTTCTTAAGGATGATCCCAGTTCACGTTGGAATTTTGTCAAAAGCTTTTCACTCAAAAGTAAAACATCCCCCTCCCGATCTCTTAGAGGGGGTATCGTAACCGTAAAAACGTTTAACCGATAATAGAGGTCACGACGAAATTCCCCTGCTTCTATCATCTTTTCTAAGTCTCGGTGGGTAGCAGCTATGACCCTTATGTCCAGTTGCTGCAACCGATTGCTGCCAACTCGTTCTACCTCTTTTTCCTGTAAAATCCGTAAAACTTTAGCTTGCATAACGAGCGGCAGATCACCAATCTCATCTAAAAAGATCGTCCCTCGATTTGCTAACTCGAATTTCCCGGGTTTGCCGCCTTTTTTAGCTCCAGTAAAGGCGCCCTCTTCATAGCCAAAAAGTTCTGCCTCTAAAAGTTCCGCTGGAATTGCCCCACAGTTCACTCTCACAAACGGTTGATCATGACGTGTACTGGCAGCATGAATTGCATGGGCAAAGAGTTCCTTACCTGTCCCACTCTCCCCCCGCAAAAGAACAGTCGATTTCCCTAGCGACGCCTTCTCCGCCAACACTTTCGTCCGAATAATAGATTGGCTTTTACCGATGATATTACTAAATGTGTAGCGATATTTCTGATAGTGCTTTAATTCCTTCTCATAGAATTTGAGCTTATTTTCCAATAAATCTAACTTTTCTGCCAAGGTTCGTAGATCCTGAACATCACGAAACATAACCTTACCTACAGCACCTATAAGTTTGCCCTCTTCTCTCAAAGGAAGGCGCATTACCATTGCTTCTTTGCCATTAATGTCCATGACTTCGCCAATTTCTGCTTGTCCAGTCTGAGCAACAATATGCATGCGGCTTGTAGGTAAAATCTCTGTACAATGTCGACCAATCGCCTTCTCTTGCTCAATATTTAGGAAGCGGCAGTAGCTCTTGGTTATTCGAGTAACAACTCCTGCACAGTCTACAACCATAACACCATCGTAGGCCTGTTCAAAAATACTTTCCAACCCAGTCAGACTATTTTGCATAGTATCTAAACGAGCCACTGCACTTTGCAATTCGCTGCCATCTTGAAAGACCGCAACCGCTCCTACTGTTTCTCCCGCGTGATTTATGGGAGAGCGATTGGTAATAAACATTCGTTCTCCCATAAAAAAATGCTCTGCGTTAGCTTCTCCATCATGGAATACGCTTCGCAGTTTGAAATTAGGAATAACTTCTTTTATTTTCTTACCAAGAATATCCTTTGCTGAAAGACCAACGGATTCTGCAGCAACAGGGTTACAGTAACAGACATTCTCTTGATCATTAATAACGATGATGCCCGCTTTAGCCGCTTGGAAAACTTGATCCAGTTCTATTATTTGCTTTGACTCCATACCTTTTCCTCCTATTTACAGGTCACAACGAAAGCATACAACATATTCTTCCTAATTCATGTGTAAACAATTAATTTGCTAAACCAATTCTCAACCACTTGCACTATGCTTTAGCTAGCTTCCCTTAAACCCAACAACAAGTGTAACCTGGAGACCGTTATTATTCATGTAGAAGGCCTCTAATTAAGATAGGGGTCTTTCTACTATATTATATTTAAAAAGAAATTCAAACCTAGCACGTCAGTTTGATTACTGTCTCCATGATCATTGGGACTATGCGAAATTACGATAGCCATAGTTTCGATAACTTGATATGATAAGCATAGGTAGAAAAATATTCCACCAGAAGAATAGTATAGACTTAACGCAAAAAATAAAGGGGTGTAATTATCTTATGTATCGGCTAAGGGTCATCTCCATCTGTCTTTTAAGCGCCATCGTACTTATTGCCGCCATCATTCTTCCCGGCTGCGCAGCCAAAAAAGCTACTACTGAAGCCCCAACTGAAACTCTCAAAACAATTAATGTTTCGTATGTCTCTCGACCTATTAACGTCCCTTCCGTTGTCGCTCAAGAGAAAAAGATGTTTGAAAACGAGTTTGCTAAAGATAACATCGAATTCAAATGGCATGATATTACAACTCCTAGCAACCAGCTTGAGGCTCTGGCTGCCAAATCACTTGATTTTTCCAACAGCCTTAACTATGTATCCGCTATATTAGCTAAAGCTAACGGAAATGACATCAAAATTGTTTCCGCTTATTCCCGCTTTCCCAAAGGAATAAGTCTGGTCGTTAAGCCTGATGAGTCTATAAAAACAGTTGCCGACCTCAAAGGCAAGAAAATTGCTTTGCAAAAAGGAACCATGTTGCATGAGATGCTCATTCGAGCTTTGTCAGAAGTAAATCTGACAACCCAAGACCTTGAACTAGTCGATATGGATTCGACGGCTGCGGCTGCCGCTATCACGGCAGGGCAGGTCGATGCTACCATTCTCCCTGAGCCCCTGCTTTCCAAAGCTATTGCAGCAGGCAAGGTTCAGAAATTACGTTCAGCCGAAGGCTTAATCCCCGGCTTAAGCGTCATTGCCGTTCGAAGTGAATTTGCCAAGAATCAACCCGAAATAGTGAAACGCTACTTACAAGTCCACAAGGCTTCAATCGCTTGGAGCCAAGCTAACCTTGATGAAGCATTATCAATGACTGCCCAACAAAATCAAATGCCTATTCAAGGAGTGAAGGCTCTTTATCCCGAGTTCACCTTCGACATGAGTCTTGATGAAGTAAACAATGAGTTACTAAAATCTGCGACTTTTTTACAAAAAGAGGGTATGATCCGCCCCAACGTAGACATTAACAAACTTGTTGACGCGCTAGTCGACCCCAGTTATCTGCCCGTTAAGTAATTCTAGGAGGATATTTAATCATGAAAGCTCCCGCCTATCCTAAGCGAGAAGAATTATCAACTTTGCCGGGAGGGACTGCTCAATTCGCTTTAAAACTGTCTTTCAAAAAGTTATTACAGGGACTCGTTTTGCCCTTATTGGTTATTGTCCTTTGGGAAATCTTTAGTAGCCTGGGCTGGTTAAATCTCTATCTCATCCCTCCGCCCTCACAAATTGGAGATCGGCTTTGGGTTATTACACAGAATGGCGAACTCCTCAAGCATCTTGGAGCCAGCCTGTACCGGGTTGCTTGTGGTTTTAGCCTAGCTCTCTGTATGGCCCTTCCTTTGGGTTTTTTGTTGGGTTTGACACCCGGCGTCCGCGACTTTTTGTCGCCCATACTCAGCTTTTTTCAACAAATACCGGGTATCGCCTGGATTCCTATGTTTATTCTCTGGTTGGGAATTGATGAAGCCTCCAAGATTGCCATTATTGTTTATTCAGCTTTTTTTCCGATACTTTTGAACACATTGCATGGTATTGCCAGCACTGATCCGAAGTTAAAAGAAGTAGCCTACACCTATGGTCTTTCTCGCTGGGGCCTGATAACTCGTGTTTACCTTCCATCATCTGCGCCTTCCGTCTATGTCGGCATGAGACTTGGACTTAGCTTCTCTTGGCGTTCCTTGGTGGCAGCTGAACTACTGGGCGCTTCCAAGGGTATCGGTTATTTAATTCAGGAAGGTCGCGAAATGGCCCAGCCTGATTTAATGCTCGCGGGAGTCTTGCTTATTGGCCTCACCGGACTTTGTTTGGATTTCGTCTTCCGCCATCTAGAAAAGAGATTTCTTCCTTGGCAAGAAAACGTTGAAACTCATGAGGTCCCAACATGGCAAATTTCTTAGTCCTTGACGGAATTACCAAACAGTTCAAGTTAGACAAAGGACAGGTTCAAGCCTTAGAGGACATTCACTTTGAAGTTGCCAAAGGCGAGTTAATTTGCCTAATTGGTAGCAGTGGGTGCGGGAAGACAACCCTTCTCAGGGTCATTGCTGGTTTAGAAAAGCAGACATCTGGTCGAGTCCTGCTTGAGGATAAAGAAATAGAGACGACCGGTCGAGAAAGAGGGATGGTTTTTCAAGAGCCTCGCCTTTTTCCTTGGTTAACACTTGAAGAAAATGTTGCGTTTGGAATT
>NZ_AGAF01000017.1 GCF_000224515.1 Desulfosporosinus sp. OT
ACCCTCATAGATTTGGTATTTGTTCCTCAGCCGCATGACAGAAAACTGTATGATGTAATCGGTAAAGACGGTAGTACCGTATTTTCAGAAGGCTACTGCCCTTTGCCAAACAAAGATCATGGAGCATATCTATGGGGAACGGCATCGCCGTTTTATGACAGCCATGGAAATATTGTCGGAGCTATTGAATGCACAAGAGATATTTCCCAACGCAAACAAGCCGACAAGGATCTCCGTATAGCAAAAGAACGTTTCCGAAAGGCTTTTGATGCCAGTCCGGCTATTATGGCGGTCAGCGAGGTGGCGGATGGGCGTTACCTCTATGTCAATGACCAGTTTATACAAGCTTTAGGCTTTTCCCGGGATGAATTAATTGGCATTTCGGCCTTAGAACTAAACATTTGGAGCAATCCCCAAGAACGGTTGCAGATGATTGCAATCCTAATTCAACACGGTTCGGTCAGAAATCATCTTGCCCACATTCGGGTCAAAAACGGGAACATAAGAATAGGACTCTTATCTGTTGAAAAAATCGAATTTGACGGTAAACAACGCCTGTTGGTCGCTATGAATGATATCACAGAACTAAAAGAGACGGAGGAGCTGCTGCGCCGTTCGGAAGAGAGATTTGCCAAGGCATTTTACTCTGCCTCATATGCAATGACGATTACGGACTATACGACCGGATGTCACATTATCGTCAACGACTCTTTCTTGAAGCTCACCGGATTCGAGCGTAAAGAGGTTATTGGATACTCCGACGTAGAACTAAAATTTTGGCTGAATTTTGATACTCGCGAGCAAATATTAAGGATGCTGCACAAACACGGAATAGTACAAAATTATGATGTCCTATTCAAGACAAAAAGTGGTGCGGTACGCAATGCCCATTTCTCTGCTGTGCTGATCGAGCTAGATGGTGACCAGCGTTTGCTGATAACAATTGATGATATTACCGAGCAGAAGCAAATGCAGCAAGAAGTTTCCCGGCTGGAACGATTAAATCTGATCGGTCAAATGGCCGCTGGAATCGGGCACGAAATCAGGAATCCAATGACGTCAGTACGGGGATTCCTACAGATCCTGGGCAGTAAAAGCGAACTAGTTGCCTACCAAAGCTGGTTTGACTTAATGATTGGCGAACTGGATCGGGCTAATTCTATTATTACGGAGTATTTGTCCCTGGCGAAGAACAAGCCAGTTGAATTTAGTCGGCTTTGCTTAAACAATATCTTAGAGACTATCTCACCTTTAATCAACGCCGATGCATTGAACGGGGATAAAAATGTAGAGTGGCATTTGCAAAAAGTCCCCAAAATTTCGTTAGACTCCGAAGAAATCAAGCAATTGGTACTTAATCTGGTCCGCAATGGATTGGAAGCCATGACGGCTGGGGGTACCCTCACCATCACAACATATATTGATGGGCCTGATACCATCTTAGCGGTGCAAGATCACGGCGAAGGCATTACAATGGAGGTGCTGGAGAAACTAGGCACCCCATTTGTTAGCACGAAAGAAACGGGGACTGGTTTAGGATTGCCTTGCTGCTATGCCATAGCGGCAAGGCACCAAGCCACAATCGATGTAGAGACTGGACCGAATGGAACTACTTTTAGGGTTCGTTTCAAAACCGAAGGGACATAAAACAATACTCTAGGAGGAAAAGGCCTTCGAAGATTATCTTCGAAGGCCTTTTCCTCCTAGAACAAGAAGAAGACACAGAAAGCTATAGGAATGCTGCCATAGGTCACACCTGTTTATCGACTTTGCGAGAAGTACAATTCCCTACTAGCAGAGCAAGGCAAGCTATTTAATAAGCTATACCAATTCGAGAATTTATATAGTCCGCACTTAAAACCTGTGTATAAACAAAATCAGCTACATCTGGAATAGATATAGCTATTCCGTCTTGAGGTAAAAAGTCACGTTCTATTCGATAATATCCTGTAAAATTACCGCTCGATAAATAAGGTGGACAAATGATAGTCCACTGAAGATCTGAGTCTCTCAGTAATCTAAACACTTCATGGTGTTCTTCAGCGGCCCATATTGATTTACGCTTGGACTCTTTCGATTGATAGCGCAATAAACTGGGATCCATTTGGCTTTGTAAGATACCTGCTGTTCCAACGGTAATGATCCGTTTGATCGCCTGCTTGTTCATGGCCTCAAGAATGAGTTGCATACTATCAGATAGCGTCGTCGTTCCATCCGTGCTAAGAGCACTTATCACGACCTCAATTCCCGATAAAGCTTTAGCTATGTCATCTTTATTTAAGACGTTGCCACTGATTATCGTTAAGCGTTGATCATCCATAATTTTTTTAGGTTGACGGACCAACACCGTGACATCATGATCACCCTGCAATACATTATTAAGAACATAACCACCCACTCTACCTGTAGCGCCAAGAATTAAAATTTTTATGAGGATACCTCCTTGAATTTCAAATGTACTTCTGCTCCGCTAATACATTCTCTTCATACTAGCATTCTCTATGTAAGCCACTAAAAACCTTATAAGGGCCTCATCAGTCATAAATTTCTTCCATTAACGAGAACTCCCAAACAACATTTTTACCTATCTTCGAGTATTTCAGCCATTATAAGCACAAAATAATAGCAACTAATTGTCCGGCGGCATGTTATTCATTTATGTATATTTTTCTGCCGTAGTAGGTTAGGTACACAGGAACTTTCCTGATGGTTGTAAAATTAATTCTCTTAGAAAGAGGTGGACTGAGTGGAAAAGGCATCCGACTTACAACAGCACCTTAGTAAGATATCTCTAGATTATGGTGCATTAGTTGTCGGCTACACAAAAATAAGACAAGTTGAGCCCGTAATGGTGATTGGCTTTCCATTCTCAAATAAATGGATCTTAAATCATCCGTTTTACATAACTAAACGATTCGGAGAAGAGGTATGGCATAGTTGGAAATTACTTCGCAATATAGCACACGTTCTACATAAAGAAGGATATTTAACAGATATTAAGACCCCTCTTTCTGTTTTTGGGGATTTCCGCCCCTTGGCGGTTTCAGCGGGTCTAGGAAACTGGGGGAAAAACGGACTGGTGGTTAACCCTCAATATGGGTCAAAACTTATTTTTGCGTCGATCTTTACTAATGCTCCCTTAGAAACGGATGTTTACCAGTCTGCATCAGATGATGTCAATCATGCATGTGCTAACTGCCGGCAATGTATAAATGCTTGCCCAGCAATGGCATTTGAGGGAAACAAATTTCATAAGGTACGGTGTTTCCCTAAAGCTATTCGAGGTTGCTCAGAATGTGTACAAGTTTGCAAAGGGCAAAATAAGTTGCCCCAGGTTGCCAAATAATTTGAACTATGTATTAAACACACTGATAGTAAAAGTACCTACTCATCAAGCACCCAAAAACTTCCTACGACTTAGCGGCCAAAATGTTGTCTTCAAACAGGCAGTTTAAGTTGAACCGAAGTGAACGATAAGTAGTATGTAAAAAAGAAGGTGATTTATTGGCTGTCCGATAAATTATTCCTGTTTTTGAACAAACCTATCAATTAGCTGTCTGGCTATACTACCGATTCCAGGAATCTTTGGGAGTTGTTCAACAGTGAACCACCCCGCATCCAAGATTTCTTTTTTATCTATAGTTATGTCCCCACTAGCATACTCAGCAGTAAAACCCACCATTAAAGAATCTGGGAAGGGCCAAGGTTGGCTGCCAAAATATCTAATGTTTTTAACTTTAAGGCCAACTTCTTCTTCCACTTCCCTTTGCACGCAGTCTTCAAATGTTTCCCCTAGCTCCACAAAACCTGCCAAGACACTATAGAAGCCACCTTGGAAACAGCTCCCCTTCGCTAACAAAATCTCACGTCCCCTGGTTATAGCCACTATAATTGCTGGGGAAATCCGTGGATAATTGACAAAACTACAAGAAGGACAGATCTTAGCCCTTTCATCCATCTTATTTTCTGTCCGGACCCCACACTGACTACAATATTGATGAGTACGATCCCAATGTAAAATTTGATAAGCTTTACCTGCTAAGAAAAATAAATCTTCGGGGATCTGACCGAGTAACCGCCTTAGGTCGTAAAACGACATCCCTTCCGTTGCAACCGTATCTGAACTAAGTTCAGCAACGTAAAAAGAACGCCCGTCCAGTTGATCAAGATATTGACTTCCGACCAGCTTCTTTCTTAACCTAAACAAATCAATCTCTTGTAATGTCAATTGCACTTTATTATTTAGAAGAAGAATTTCATTCCCTTTAAACAACAACCAATATGATGTTTCCTCATCTACTTTGCAACTTAGTCCTGGTTCAAAATACACTGCCATCCTCTTTTCTACCTAGAAGATACTCTCCTATTACAATATCTTCCCAATGATCCGCATTCATATATTATAGCAATAAAATGGCAAGAAAAAAATAAAGTATCACGGTTGTTTCATTTGACATAGAAATATAAAAACCAGAGCGTCAAAAAAACGTTCTGGCAATTTAAATTAAATTATCATTGTTGAAGTCCTTCTTCGAGATAATTATTTCCGTCAGTGTAAACAGGTTGAACTGTATTTCTTTTCAACTCTTTTATTTGTTCACTTGTTTTCTCTGTCGGTTTTAAATAATCATTTTGAGGTGGGGAGTCAAACAGTGAATCGTGACCTAATTTAGCTGCCGAAAAGGTAGCAAGTAAACCGAAAACTATGTTACTAAAAACATAGGACAGATTACTTGCCGCATCTCTAGGTTTCATCTTATTCCAGGGGGCAAGATTTGGGATAGCCGTGGCTATTGCTCCGAAGACAATTCCCGATGTAATCCCTTTAGAAAAAAGTTTATCGCGTCCGTTTTGCGACATACGCTTGATGATGTAATTAGCCCCAAGAATGCTTACAGCGGAGTTCATTATTACACCAAGGGCCTGACCTCTTAAATTTTTCGCTTCACTCTTAGATACGAAGACCCCTGCAGCAGCTTGTCTATATGATCTTTTAGATATTTTTGATTTTTGAGAGATTTCATCTGTAAGTATCAATCCAGCAAGTCCAATCATTCCTGAAACAATTGAAAGGGTGTCTCTATCTTTTATTTTTTTCATGTTATGTTATTACCTCCTCTTATGAGTCAAACATTCCTTTGAGTTACATCTCAATAATTTGTTTAACTATGTTTATTATCCTTTTAGATCTATTAATAGAATTCACTTATGTTGAAGGAAATATTACAGGAATTAATTGGTTGATTATCTTTCACTACCATTTGCTTCACCTCTAATATTAAATATTATGAAGCCTTCTCGTTTTGTGAGAAGGCTTCATAATATAGTAATTTAATTTCAAGTTATAGCCATGGGCACTAGTACAACCTGACCACAGTTTGAGCTGTAGTGGCAAAGACCAGAACAAAACCGAAATATCACTTCGCGAGCCTGCCAGATTTTAACCTCCGTCAAAGTGGCATGAAAAATTCATAGTTACTAACTAATTTTTTGGATCAAGATAGAGGCATCTGCGTTACTTTCAGTCCCACCTGCTAGAGTCTGTAGGGTGACTGCCGCCGCACTAGTATGGTTTCTCAAGGTTAACACATCACCGGCGTTAGCTGTAATAATTACCATACCTGGGTTTGGTTGAGTGCCGGCCCCGGAACCGTAGATAGCACCAGCAACGGCAACACCATTTTGGAAGAGAGTAAACTGGTTTGATTCATTACATGCAGTGTTGAACCATATAGAATAAGTGCCAGCAGTACCAAGAATAATCGGAGCTGTTCCCACTGCATGGGTAATGCTGCCTACAATTACTCCGTTATTACTGAATAATATATCCGTTTGAAGCGGTACGACTTGAAGGCCCAAATTGTAAATATAGGCAAATTCCGCTAATCCTGCCCCTGTGGCTCCTGCTGCTCCTGTCGCTCCTGTCGCTCCTGCTGCTCCTGCTGCTCCTGCTGCTCCTGTTGCTCCTGTTGCTCCTGTTGCTCCTGTTGCTCCTGTTGCTCCTGCTGCTCCTGTTGCCCCTGTGGCCCCTGCTGCTCCTGTTGCTCCTGTCGCTCCTGCTGCTCCTGCTG